>NZ_JBFPJH010000321.1:0-3660 GCF_040838255.1 Bacillus sp. C30
TTGTTTCAACTCGTGTTAACCCAACTAATAATTCTTTGAAATCGTCGTGTTTTTGTTCTTGCATTGGTATCGCCTCCTCTCCCTATCATCATATGTGGCACTTGTCCATTGGTTCTTTTTACCAATAGAGAAAAAGATTCTAGTTTCACGAATAGTGCTATTACTTCCAAGTGCTGTACCTAATTGAGCTGCCGCCCCAACTAAAAGAAAAAGCACCACCTTTTTGGCGATGCCTTTGAAACCAACTTTACTTTTTAATTCCCCGTTATATCCTGCTGCAATCATTCCTGTAAGATAGTCAATGACTGCCATCGTAACTAAGATCTTCAATGTTGCATCCCATCCTCCCAAGAAATACCCACAGAAGCCACCGAAAGTGGCAATAAAAGCTTTTAATAGTACATCAATACGATCCACATTCTTTCCTCCTTATTTAAAATAAAAAGAGAAGCACATTATGTGCCCCTCTTAATCTATAAAAGCCATATTTTATAGAGTTTTATTATTTTCGAATTTACTACCACCAAAACTGAATCAACGAGTCTTTATGATGATGAATATATTTTAATAAAATTTTAATCCAGCTAAAAAATGATATCCAGAGGATAATAGAAAATACACTTCCCCAAAACAAGCCTACAAAGAAATTACCGTCTTTCTTCATACTTAACTCTCCTATTATTTTCAAAAGTAATTCACTGTAGAATATCTTAATGTTGTGTACTAAAGGTGTATTATTTGTGAAATTTTAAAGATATGCGTAACAAAAAAATCAGTAATATTCTAATAACCCCAGAATCGTATCATCTCTATCGAATGCGGAGTTTCTTAAATAAATTTCACATGTTGTACTTCCATATAATGAAGAGTCAGAATCAAATCCTATACAACTATCAAGCCACATTTTTGCATTATCTTCTACTCTATAGTTTGTACGTCTTGCAATCGCTTTTGCTTTTGAGCCATAAGATTCGCACTCTACCGTAATATCATGTACGTTCGGACCCTCGTTACTATGATAAATACAGTTCACACGAATGGCTTTACCTCCATCATGCATTGTTGAACCATTGTCCTGATCGGTTCCTCTACCAATACCACTGCTACGACCGATACAGTTAACTTCAATCGCTTTAGCAACTACGGTACCACCTTTATGGTAATTAAATCCGTCTCTAGAATTCCAAGCACACACACAGTTTTGAGCGTATGAAGTGACGCCTAATGTCATAAAACCACCAGCGCCATTTGTACTATATTTGAACTCGCAATTTTTAGCTGCAATTATTGGTGTATCAGTCGATGCGCTCAAAGACGCACTTACACCCCCTTCTTTTCCTCCCCAAAACTTTAAGTTCTCTAAGTACACTTTATAGTTTCCTACTGTTTTAAAGTTATATAGGTCCAGCGCAACAAATAACTGATCCGCTGCACGAGAATCAACTGTATGGACATATAATACTGTTCCGTCTGTATAATACGAACCTGGATTTGAGTCTACTTCATCAACTGACGTTTTAACAGCCAATTGCTTATGGTCACCATGCTCGTCCACAAATTTCAGATCGTAAACTCCAGCAACTGATGAACGATTTATTTGGTATACATTTGTTTTTCCTGCTGTTTTTGTCCAAGTTAAATTGAAACGTCCAGCTGCTAAAACAACATTTGCTCCTTGTGTTGCACGAATAATGATATCTTTTGAGTTCGTTGCACCTGAACTATTATTGAATCCAGATTGATCTTCATACATACCTGCGGCGATTTCGATAATTCCAACATCTGCTTTTGCTCTTGCGATAAATACATTTTTCAATGCTGTTTGTGGTGTTAAACCGTCATTTGTGTCATTTCCGGTTAAACTTACATAATACGTCTTCTTTCCTGTTACATCCGGTTTAAAAGTCGCTGCATCAAAATCAGTTGTAATTTTACCTATTGCGTCTTTGTAAATATTAATCGGTGCATCTTTCCAAGTGAACTTCTCAGGAAATGGGATTTTACGTTTCACCTTAGATAGTTTATCTGATGGAAGTGTCACACGTTTAATATCCTTTTGTGACAAAATCCCAATTTGATTTGCATTTTGCGCTGCTGCCGCTTTCGCTTGTTCTGCTGTTTCTTTAGAATCAACAATTGCTTGGATATCTACGCCCTCAAGTTTCTCACCAGCTTCAATGATCTTTTGGATACTACCAAATTCATTTGTAGATTCAATCGCTTCATCACCGGATAATGATTCATTTACTACAAATAAGAATTTTTGTGTATCAATGGTTCTGTCTTCTTCTTCAATGTGGATCTGTGCAATAACATTACCAATCGACGTTAACGTTTGTGTTTTTAATAGAATTTGATATTTTCCTTTTAAAACGTTAATCGGTTGACAATCATTTTGAAAGACACGAGTCCCATCTGATTTTTTAAATGTCATCCGTACTGCTTTCGCCTGACTTAAATCAAGTTCAGTCCCTTTATTTGTTATTGATAATAACAATTTTGCGGAGTTTCTATCATTCTGTGAGAAGCGAATGGTATTAGTTGTGGATGCATCATTTACTAAATCGACGTTAATTTCATAGGTTTTGAATGTCATATAACCACCCCTTTACATAATGGGTGTTTTTGCCCATCCCCCGAAAAGGGGGAATAAGACAAAATATACCAATTAGGTGCCGAATAGAGTATTGTAAACTATCTTTATATTCTGTGACGTAAAACACAAGACAGCATTTTCTAAAAATACACGCTATGGTTGGATACGTTCAAAAAAATAGAAAGACCTCATTCAAGAATACTTATCATAAATGAGGTCTTTCTATTATAAAAGTTGTTTCATTTCTACCTTAAAAATGTTGTATGTTCATTGACTTTGAACAATTAAGTCAAACTAATTCTGTTTCATTAAAATCACAATTATACCTTTTTAACAAATTCAGATTTTAATTTCATAGCTCCAAAACCATCAATTTTACAATCAATATCATGGTCTCCATCTACTAAACGGATACTTTTTACTTTTGTACCTATTTTTACGACTGATGAAGTTCCTTTTACTTTAAGGTCTTTAATTACTGTTACAGAATCACCATCGTTTAAGATATTTCCGTTTGCATCTTTAATCACTTTTGTATCTTCACTATTTTCAGTTTCTGATTCTAAAGTCCACTCATGAGCACATTCTGGGCAAACAAAAAGATTTCCATCTTCGTAAGTGTATTCTGAATTACATTTTGGGCAATTTGGTAAATTAGACATATTTTTATTTCCTCCACTCGTTATCATTCATTCTAAATATATAAAAATTTTTTAATTACCTTTTTACAACTTCGTAAGAATAACAATTACGAAGTTAAAATGTAAGAAGCTTTTCTTATCTGTGTCTCAAGCATCTATTTTTATCGCAGATCATTCAGTTTCTTAATGATCATGTTCGGTGTCGCCCATTCATCACGGTCGAAGTCAGAAATAGACACTTCAATGTTTAAACGTTCTTGAAATTCTACCAATAAAGATACTGTACCAAAAGAATCTAGAATCCCTTCTTCAAATAATTGCACATCTGGGTTATCTTTTACGATATCATTTTCACATACTTCTTCTAAAACATTTAATACTTGATCTTTAAATTCAGACATTTTTTATGCTCCTCTATACCCA
>NZ_JBFPJH010000322.1:0-3633 GCF_040838255.1 Bacillus sp. C30
ATATATGTATGTATTAGTTTAAAGCAAAATGGGGGAACAATCGTGAAAATGAATGACATAGTGGCGAATACACAATTTCCAAATACAATCGAAACAATTACAAATGATTTAAAAGCATTAGGGATAGAAAAGGGAATGACAGTTATTGTACATTCTTCATTAAGTTCAATCGGTTGGATATCAGGCGGTGCAGTTGCCGTAGTAGAAGCGTTAATGAAAGTTGTTACAGAAGAAGGAACGATAATTATGCCGACGCAATCTTCGGATTTATCCGATCCAAAACATTGGTCAAGACCACCTGTACCAGAAGAATGGTGGCAAATTATTCGGGATAACGTCCCAGCATTTGATCCACGTATAACACCAACAAGGGCAATGGGAGAAGTAGTTGAATGTTTTCGTACATATCCGAATGTATTGCGCAGTAATCATCCACTCAGTAGTTTTGCAGCATGGGGGCAACACGCAGAAGAAATTACAGCGAATCATTCACTTTCCATAAGTTTTGGTGAAGAATCGCCATTACGAAAAATATACGATTTAGATGGATACATATTATTACTTGGTGTTGGTTATGACTCTAATACGTCTATACATTTATCTGAGGTACGTACAGGTGCACGCGAGTTAATAAAGGTAGGAGCACCTATTATAGAAGAAGGTGTAAGAGTATGGAAAGAATTCGTTGAAATGGATTACGATTCTGATACGTTTGTAGAAATCGGAGTTGAATATGAGCTTAAAGGAACAGTTACGCGTGGGAAGATAGGGAATGCGACGTGCCGTTTTATGAGGCAGCGTGATGCAGTTGACTTTGGAACAGAGTGGTTTCGTGCGAAAAATCAGTAAGGGATGGTTATTATGCAGGAGAAAAAAGTATTAATTACGAGCGGCGGCTGCCTAGAAAAATGGGATCAAGTACGTGGACATACAAATTTAGCAAAAGGTACGATTGGAAGAATTATTGCGGAAGAGCTAATGACAAAGGGCGCATATGTAATATATTTGCATGGCTATTTCGCTGAGAAGCCAATGGATGTAAATAACCAATTAGAATTGCACCCATTTGAGGGGATTATTGATTTACAAGATAAGATGAAAAGTATTATTACACATGAAAAAGTAGATGCAGTTATTATGGCTGCTGCTGGCTCAGATTGGGTTGTCGAAAAGATTTGTGATCAAGATGGAAATGTTCTTAATATGAACGGAAAGATTTCAAGTGACATCGCTCCAATTATTCATTTTCAAAAAGCGCCAAAAGTATTAAAACAAATAAAGAGTTGGGATCCAGAAACGATACTCGTTGGCTTTAAACTTGAAAGTGACGTAAATGAAGCAGAACTTATTGAAAGAGCAAGTAAAAGAATGGAAGATGCAAAAGCAAGTGTAATGGTAGCAAACTCACCGCATTCTTTATATTCTCGCGGTGCTGTGCATCACGTTATTGGACAAGACGGTAATGTGAAGTTATGTAATGGGAAAGATGAAACTGCAAAAGAAATTGTCAATATGTTAGAGCATTTATGTAATCGTATCACTGCGATGTAAATTTAAGCTTTTAGAAAGAGATGCAGTCGCATAGTATGTAATGGAGTTAATATTAAATTAGTAGGGGAACTTAGCCCTCACTAATTATTAAATTGAGTCAATGGAATAAATAGGCCATTAGCTGCTCGTAAATGTGTAATACATGATATATGCATAATGAACATTTTGTGAGGAGTGGATTGTATGGAACATTTATTAAAGCAAGCTATTAAACTTAGAAATGAAAAGAAATATGCGCAGTCTAGAGAGATACTTATAGGATTAACAAACTTTACGAGGGATGCAGAAGTACTATATCAATGCGCTTGGATACATGATGTAATGGGTCTTGAAACGGAGGCGGTTCCGTATTATGAACAGGCAATTGCGAACGGACTTGATGGTGAATCCCTTTGCGGTGCGTATATCGGTCTTGGCAGTACGTATCGTTGTATAGGGGAATATGATAAAGCGATTACTTTATTAGAAGCAGGGATAAAGAAGTTCCCGGAAAATGACGTGATGAAAGTGTTTTTATCATTAGCAAAATATAACGTAAACGAACATGAAGAAGCGATGAAATTACTGTTAGAGACAGTTGTGAAAGTAGATGAGATAAAAGAATTTGAACGTGCTATTTCATTTTATAAAGACCATTTAAATGAGGTTTTTGAATAGAGGAGAGAAGGAATGAATCCATCAATTTCACGAAGGAAAAAAGGCATTTGGATTGGACTCGTATCTTTAATTATGTTATCAAACTATTTATTGTATGCCCTGCCAATAGTGCCAGCTGCCCCGAAAGAAGTAGTCCTCGGTTCATTATTAGATTTTATGTTTGTAATTCCAGTCATCACATATTTCTTTATTATACGGAAAAGATATTCGTTAACGTATATGTTTCCTGTAGTTATAGCTGGATATGTATTCGCAAGATTTATAATTCCTAGTGATTATTTACAAGCTTTTTCATTTGTTTCGTATGTAATAGTTGCTGGAGAAATTGTGTTCGTATGTTTTGAACTGTTTCTTATATATAAAATTATAAGAGTACTTCCTAAAATAATAAAACGATATAAAGAATATAGAAGTGAGTATTCTTCATTTTCTTATGCGATTGATGCAGCATTTGATGCTAATATGAAGAGAAGTAAGACAGTAAATATCATTCTAACAGAGTGTAAATTACTCTATTATGCTTTTTTATCGTGGCGTGAAAAAGTATTAGAAAGTGAATCCACATACTCATATCATAAAAAGACCGGTGCAATAGGTGTTTATATCATGATTATTCATGCAACATTAATTGAAAGTATCGGTTTTCATTATTTACTTCATCAATGGAATCCAGTAATAGCTTGGGTTTTACTCATCTTAAACATATATGCGATGTTTTATTTTTTAGCTGAAATACAAGCGATGCGTAAAAATCCAATTATCGTTGCGGAAGAAAAAGTGATTATTCAAATTGGATTAGGAAAGAAAATCGTTATATCATTTACACAAATTGATAACATTGCGTTTTATAAAGGCGAACCTTTAAAGAAAGAAGAAGAGAAAGAGGTTCTTGACGCAACTGTTATGGAATTTATAAAGGAACCTCCAACTTTTGAAATAACGTTAAAAGAGCCAATTAAAGCGCAGTTGTTATATGGATTTTCTAAAACAGTAAGTCGTATTCACTTAAATGTAGACGATGAACGGAAATTTTATGATGTAGTTAAGGGAAAGTTAAAACATGAGTAAAGCTCCTAAATATCATCGTGCGTTTGGTGTACGGCATTTGTATCGAAAATAATAGTATTATTAGTAATCGATAAAATTAAAGGGCCATACAGAAACCGATATGATCTACCTGGTGGTAGTTTAGAAGATGGGGAATCATTATTAGCTGGACTTCATAGAGAAATAGAAGAAGAGACTGGGCTGAAAGTGAAGGTAGTAAAATAATAATGGTATTGGAGTTCCTTCTAATTTAGAAGGGGCTTTTTTGTGGAGTAGCAAATGAGATTATATTGATTTTATTTTTAAAAACAAGAAACTAGTTGACTGAATGCTTTCTTGGTGGAAATATAAAGGGATATAATTAAAGAACAGATACAT
>NZ_JBFPJH010000323.1:0-3626 GCF_040838255.1 Bacillus sp. C30
CTTCCTCTACAATATAAAGCTAATAAAGCATCTCCCTAAAGGTACAATACTGTATCTTTAGGGGCGATGTTAGTGAAAAAAGAATTGAGCCATTCTAAGACATACCAATCTATTTTACCGATCCACCTTTGACCAATTGGAGATAGGATATAGTAATTTTTAAATCCTTATAAGATTCGATTTAAGCCTTTCACCATATCATTCAGTTGTAAATATAGTATATTTCTTGGCTCTGTATACTCCTATACGCTCTCGCATTTCTATAAATAGAAATTACTTTGTCACAGGGCTCAACCTTAGGATTTCTCCACCAGCTGCCTGTCAGCTACTAGACGACTTGGCTCTTACTTAGAGACTGGATTTTCACCAGCAAGCAGCGGACCAGATGAGCTGGACACGCCATAAAAAAAGAGCACATCCCACAGAATGTGCCCTTTCTATACTCATTAAATTATTTTTCGTTCTCTTCTTTTTCCTTATCAAACCATAATAGCTCATCATCATCAACTTCACCATTATAATTGATTAGAATCTCTTCTCCCGCTTTTATATCTTTGTAAGCAAAGAAGTTAAACGTATGATTCTCGAAGACAATATCATACGTTGCATTCGGATTATATGCATGATTAAATAACATGCCGTACCCTAACAGGAATGCCGTATGATTTACCCCATACTCAAATGCGTAGTCAGCAAGTAACGTTTTCTCAATGTGTTCATGCTGTTCATTCGGATAAGAGATAACTGGTGCTGAGTGAATCAACTCACCCTTTTTAATATCACGAGTTGCAAATACCCCTCTATTAAATTCTCCATCACTAAGTTCAGAAGTCTTAACTTCGATCATATGCGTCACCTATATAATTCTTTCTTTGAAGTATTTTATTCCGCTATTTGCGGGGTTCAACTAATAATCAGTAGCGTATAGCCCCACTAATTAAAGTCTCAGTTTATCTCCTTAAGCTTGGCAGAAAACGCGCAGAAAAGCAATTAAATTACTATCAAGTATTCATTTAAATGAAAAAAGAGCACACATGGTGTACCCTTTTTAAGAGATATTACTTTTCTAAAATATCTTCTAGCAACTTCACTTGCTCGCTAACAGTATGTAACGTCTTCACCGATATATCATTTCGATGTTTTTCTTCTTCCACACTTGCTAACACTTCTTCCGTAGCCGCAGAAGTTTGCTGAATTACATTAGAAGCATGTGTAACGTCCTTTACGATATTCGTCGTTTTAGCTTGGAAACTTTCTTGATGACCAACAATCTCCCTCATTACATCATTAATCGCATCAATAAACTTCCCTAAATCCGTTACATTCGTCAAAACACTTGCTAACATTTCGTTACATTCTTCTTGTACTCTTTCTGACTTCTCTACCTGCACTTCTACTTTACTTGCTTGATTACTAAACTCCTTCAAAATCCCTTGAATTCTCCCCGCAGAACGATTCGATTCTTCAGCAAGCTTTAATACTTCATTCGCTACAATAGCAAAACCTTTTCCATGTTCTCCTGCCCTTGCAGCTTCAATATTTGCATTTAAAGCTAGCAAACTCGTCTGACTTGAAATATTCGTTATTACATCTACAATTTCATTAATTTGTTTCGATTGTGTCATTAATTCTCTAAATATCGTTCCTGATTGTGAAATAACACCATTTAAACTTCTCATGTTAGCTTCAAAATTTCTTAAAGTATTTACACTACCCTTTGAAATTTCTAAACTTTCATCAACACGAATCGAAGCATTTCTTACTTGAGAGATGATTTGTTCAATATTTCCCTCCATATCATTCAATACTTCTACTGAACGAGACATCATCTCTGATTGCGATTGGGTTCCCACTGCTACTTCTTCAAAAGCAAAGTTAATTTCACTCATTGACTCCATCGATGTATTCATATTTTGTCTTAAATGATTGAAATTACTATCTAGTTTCACAACTGTTCTCTCAATAAGCCTTTGCGTTTCTTCTAACTCCTGAGCTTTCTTCATCACCGCTTGCTTCTCATCACTTAAACGAGCCAACAGATTAGAACCAATCTTCGTTACACCCCACATTGCAATCGTTACAATCGCTAACAAGCTTGCGAAATTTGCAGCTTCAGATGACGCTGTATACGCAAAAAATTGATTTGGCCAATAACTACAAAGTATAAATGTAACAACAACTGCTACCCCGCCAAGAATTAAAATAAGACGTTCACTCAAATAAATAAGTGAAACCGCTAATGTAAAATAGACCATTTGAAATACAGCTGGGCTTTCATTAAATGCTTGTACCATAATGAAAGACATAATAAGTAGCATACATGTCATGATGTATTTATACATTGCTTCCATACTTTCTATAAAAGTAAGCAGCGTTCCAAATACTACGATAGAAATACCACACATCCAAAATGCTATTGCTCTCTCTGTAAAAATATATCCGTAATACCCAATCGCGATTATCCCAAGGAAGAAACTACAAATCGTGATAAATAGCAATAAATGATTTTTCTGTGATTCTTTCTCAAGGTTAGAAAAACAAGTTCTCTTTAACCACTCCATATATGAAGCCCCACCTTCTACTCATACGTATCGATTACTTCAGCTTGAATACCGCACTCACTGGGTTATGATCGCTATTTTCAAACTTCAAATCTTTCCCTTGTACATTTACAATTTCAACATTCGATGAAACGATAAAGCCATCAATAATCGTGACGAAATTTTCACCTTCCACATATTTCTTCACATCATCTCTCACAGTCATAACAGACGGATCTACAGCCCACTTAAAGCCACCATCAGTAAAGTCCTTTGGTAACTCTACTAACCACTCAGGACGCTCTTTCACAAACTTAGGATCGCTTAACTGAACGTTAGAAAGTAATTGATTCCAGTCTCCGCCCATTATGACATAATCACCATTTTTATAATGCTTGTTCATATATTTTTTTAAATATTCTACTTGCTGTTTTCTAATTTTCCCGCCTTCATCATAAGCAGACAAATGTAAATTTACGAGTCTAACAAATTTCCCATTATTAACAGGTATTTTATGTTCAACAATCGCTCGGTCTAAATCAAATAAACGCTTTGGCCACGGCTCCATTCCAGGAAGCTGAAATCTCTTCGCTGTTTGAACCGTATATTTAGAAAATGTACTTAATCCAGCTTCAGCATATCCCATCGGATTTGTTATTGGCACCGGAACCCATTTCGTATCGTAGTTCTTTCCGAATGACGAAGCATAATCAGGTAATCCTTTTTTCAAAAATTCATGCCCATTTACATCAAATGATCGCATTGATTTTATATCTGTTTCTTGTAATAGTGCAAAATCACTATTTTCATTTTCTAAAAACGAAAGCATATTCTTTAAGTTAGTTTCCGTTTGTTCTTTACTACTTGAACCAGACCCTTTTCCCCCATCCATAAAGAAGTCTTGATCCTTATCTAGTCCAGCATATCCAATATTAAATGTTGTAACTTTAAATTCATTTCCAGGCGCAATTACGCGCTCCTTATTGTTTTCCACCTTCAAGCTTATAACATCAGCCGGCTGTTCTTTTGTAAGTGTCATATACGCTAAAAAACCACCTACAACTCCCACACCTACTAAAATACATA
>NZ_JBFPJH010000324.1:0-3608 GCF_040838255.1 Bacillus sp. C30
GCCGCGTGCTAATTCGAACATACTGTGGTTTAACGAATGGAATCCTGCAAGTGTTACAAATTGGAGTTTGTAACCATATGATGCCATTTCTTTTTGAAAGTTTTCAATTGTTTTTTGATCTAATTTTTGTTTCCAATTAAACGACGGTGAACAGTTATATGCGAGTAACTTTCCTGGGTATCTCTTATGAATTGCTTCTGCAAAACGCTTCGCATCTTCTAAATTTGGTTCAGACGTTTCACACCAAATAAGATCTGCGTACGGTGCATATGCTAGGCCACGTGCAATTGCTTGATTGAGCCCCGCTTTTGTACGATAAAAACCTTCCGTTGTTCTTTCTCCTGTAATAAATTCTTGATCAATTGGATCAATGTCGCTCGTAATTAAATCTGCTGCATCTGCATCTGTTCTTGCCACGATTACTGTCGACACGCCCATAACATCCGCAGCTAAACGAGCAGAAATTAAATTACGTACCGCCGTTTGTGTCGGTAATAATACTTTTCCACCTAAATGTCCGCATTTCTTTTCTGAAGACAACTGATCTTCAAAATGTACACCTGCTGCACCTGCTTCAATCATTCCTTTCATTAATTCAAATACGTTTAATTGCCCACCAAAACCAGCTTCTGCATCTGCAACAATTGGTACGAAATAATCTATATCACTGCCACCTTCCATATGCTGAATTTGATCAGCACGTTGCAACGTTTGATTGATTCTTTTTACAACAGCGGGCACACTATTCACTGGATATAAACTTTGGTCTGGATACATATGTCCAGATAAATTGGCATCAGCAGCTACTTGCCAACCACTTACACAAATTGCTTTTAAACCTGCTTTCACTTGCTGCATTGCTTGATTTCCTGTTAATGCACCAAGCGCATTGATGTAGTCTTCTATATGAAGCGATTGCCAAAGTTTTTCTGCACCGTGGCGTGCTAGTGTATGTTCAATATCGATAGATCCTCGAAGACGAATAACATCTTCGGCACAATACGGGCGTTTTACCCCTTTCCAACGTTTATCTAACTCCCAATTTTCTTGTAATTGTTGAATTCTTTCGTTTTTCATTTCTTCCATCTCCTCGTATGTTATTTTTCAGTTATTCTTCCGAGTAACTATTGCACTAAATATTTTCTTGGCCGCCTGAGTATATTCCTGGATAATAAAGATAAGAATCAACGCTTTCTTTTATTTGTTCTTGGAAGAAAGATGCTAATATTTATTTTCCTGTTGAACAAATCCTATTTCTCTAGCTAATTTATCCAAGATATGTGATGACATATGTCGGGGGAATTTCTCAGTAAACAATTGTAGTTCATTTTGAATAGAAAGAGTCATAAAAAATGTTATGCTCTCTGTAGGAATATACAGAGAGCATAACATTTTTTCATTTTGGGGGAACAATGAGTTTCTTAACTTGATGGCAATGTGTTGATGTTAGAAAAACACTGAAATTTGCTATACTACAAAAATTAGCCTTAGCAATACTTAATGTTTTGAATGCATCAAACTTTTTGCTTTTAAGTATAGAATCACTTTTCTTATACACTCACTCGCCGCAATAAAGCAAAAAATACCATTCGTTACTAAACCTAGCGCATACTGACTTGAACCTTTAAAAATATACGTTACAATAAAACGTAAAATAAATACAACAATCCATATACCTAAGGCGATATAAGAATTTTTAGCATAAACCTTCCCATTATTTTTATCGATTCGTATTATAGTTGTAGAACCACGCATAGCTCCTACAATTCCTCCAAAAGCAAGTAATACTACAAATAGACCTGTTTCTATTAATACGAGATCGTTAAATACATGAGTAAATGTATAGTATGCGATTAATACAGGAGCAATCCACATTCGTTGAACTTTCAATTCCCTTTCTTTTAGTTGAAGGAGAATTATAAGAATTAAAATAATAAGACCAGTTGTATTATCCATGCTATACTCTCTTTCTTTTTTATTATGATCTGTTTAATTTCAATTAGAAAAACACTATGTTAATTTAAAATTTTATTCTTTTTACTACATACAGCAGATATCACTTTACAATTTTTTTTCGAATTGCCATTACAGCTGCTTGTGTACGATCTGTTACACCTAGTTTTTGAAGAATATTATGGATATGAGTTTTGACTGTCCCTTCGGAAACATAAAGGATTTTAGCTATTTCATGGTTTTGTTTTCCATAAGCTAATAATTGTAAAACATCAATCTCCCGCTTAGTTAGAGTTTCCGTATATTCAAGTTCTTCGCCAGCTAAATTATAATCATTATTATCGTGTTTTATAAATTGTGTAAAAGCTTGATTTGCTGTCTTGCTATTATAAATCATTGCCCCTCTATTCATAGATCGAATACTATCTAGCATTTCCTCCGTTTCAGTATCTTTTAATATATAACCCACTGCACCAGCTCGAATACCATCTAAGACATATTGTTGTACATCAAATGTTGTTAATAGGACAACCTTTGTGTTTGGTAATATACTCATAATGTTTTTAGTAGCCCAAATGCCTGATAAGTCAGGCATTTGAATGTCCATAATTACCATATCTGGTGCAGTTTCTAAAGCCACTTTAATTGCTTCCTTACCGTCTTTACATTCCCCTACTATCTCCATGTCATCTTGCATTTCAATAATATAGCATAGGCCTTTTCGAACAAATGGTTCATCATCAGCTAGCACAATACGAATCTTTTCTGTCATACTTCTCCTCCATTTTTCTGAATTGGAATAGTGGCTTCAACTCGAAGTCCTTTTGGTTCATTTAGAAAAAAGGAACAATTACCTCCAACTGATTTACAGCGTTTTATCATACCATTGAGTCCAAAGCCATATTTTAATGGCTTATCCCCTGTATATATACCATTATCATCAATTGTGAGTTTTACTACTCCGTCTATTTCTGTTACGTTTACAATAACAGAATCTGCATTAGAATGTCGTAAGACATTAGTTAAAGACTCTTGTAGAATGCGATACAGAATTGTACTTTCCTCCATCGTCCACTCTGTTATATTTCCAGCTTGAATGAACTCAATTTGTAATAAAGAATTCGCTTGAACCTGTGAAATCAATCCTTTTAATGAAGTAAGCCCGAGATCTTTTTCATCACTTGTCCATTCCTTAACAGCGACGCGGATTTCTTCCATTCCTTTTCGTGCCACCTTTAAAAGTTCTTCAACATGATCTTGGGCATCAGCAGGATTTTTCCTTAAGATAATCTTAAGAACCTGTAATTGAATAATAAGTGAGGTCATTTGATGTCCAAGTCCATCATGAATCTCTCTTGCTAATTTTGTTCTTTCCGTAAAAGCTGCATATCGCATAGAAAATACCGTTGTTTCTTGTAGTTCAGCATGTGCTTCGTCTAATTCTTTTAGTTGTTTTTGATTTTTTTGATATGCGTCTCTTAGCTTGGATGTACTTCGGATCGAGACATAGAGGCCGATAATAATTAATGCTTCTTGATAAGGAAACGTATTCGCATGTATAAATAGAATAATAACTATCCCTTATACACATCTCCGAGCCCACGAGACATCTCAGGATATCGTACGCCGTCTTCTGCTTGAAAAAAAAAATCGTA
>NZ_JBFPJH010000325.1:0-3600 GCF_040838255.1 Bacillus sp. C30
TAATTATCTCTTCCTAACTTAATTATATCATGTAAATCAAGTTCAAAATAGACTGTTTATTCTCATTTACTACTGCTACAATCAAGAACACATGCATAGTAAGGAGAGATGTTACATGAGTTCTTTCGTTCTCGATTTTCAGGAAATAGAAAAAACACAGCTTTCACTCGTTGGTGGAAAAGGTTTGAATTTAGGGGAGTTATCAAATATTCAAGGTATACAAGTGCCAGAAGGATTTTGTGTTACAACGGTAGGGTATCAAAAGGCTATCGAGAAAAATGAAGAGCTTCAAACTTTGTTGCAGCAGCTAACAAAGTTGAAAATGGAAGAGCGAGCTCAAATTGGTGAAATTAGTAAGAAGATTAGAAAAGTCATTATGGCAGTAGAAATCCCTTCTGATGTAGTGGAAGCGGTAGCTCATTATCTCTCACGTTTTGGAAATGAACATGCGTATGCAGTGCGTTCTAGCGCTACTGCTGAAGATTTACCATATGCCTCGTTTGCTGGTCAACAAGATACGTATTTAAATATCATCGGAAAAGAAGCGATTTTGCAGCATGTAAGAAAGTGCTGGGCTTCTTTATTTACAGAGCGAGCAGTTATGTACCGCATGCAAAATGATTTTGAACATAATCAAGTTTCTATATGTGCTGTCGTTCAGAAAATGGTTTTCCCTGAGGCTTCGGGAATTTTATTTACTGCTGATCCGGTTACTTCTAACCGAAAGGTAGTATCAATTGATGCCAGTTTTGGACTTGGTGAGGCGTTAGTATCAGGACTGGTCTCTGCCGATAATTATAAAGTAAAAGAAGGCGAAATTACTGGAAAGATGATAGCAACTAAAAAATTAGCTATTTATGCTTTAAAAGAGGGCGGAACGGAGACGAAACAGGTTGATCTGGCTCAGCAAAAAATTCAAACATTGTCTGAACAACAAATTTTACAACTAGCACAGATTGGAAGACAGATTGAAGCCTATTTTGGTTGTCCGCAAGATATTGAATGGTGTTTAGTGGATGATACATTTTATATTGTCCAAAGTCGCCCAATCACGACTTTATATCCAATACCAGAAGTAAATGATGGGGAAAATCATGTGTATGTATCGGTTGGTCACCAGCAAATGATGACCGATCCCTTGAAGCCATTAGGAATGTCTTTATTCCAGTTAACATCTTTTGGACAGAGGTTTCAAGCTGGAGGAAGGTTGTTTGTTGATGTTGCACAAAGATTGGCTTCGCCTACTAGTAGAGAACTTTTATTAAATATGATAGGGAATTCGGAACCGCTTATTAAAGATGCATTAACGACTGTAGTCGAGCGAGATGATTTTATTACATTGTTACCAGATGATGAAAAAGAAAAGAGTGTTGGTAAAAGTGGACCACCTGCAAGTACGCAACCACAAGTCGAAAACAATCCAGCAATCGTTACGGATTTAATAGAAATGAATCAAGCATCAATTGAAGAGTTAAAACGAAACATGCAAACGAAATCAGGGGTGGATGTACTTGATTTTATTTTGGAAGATATGCAGCAATTAAAGAAAATATTATTTCATCCGCAAAGTATGGCTGTCATTATGGCAGGTATGGATGCTTCAACATGGATCAATGAAAAAATGGAGCAATGGCTAGGCGAAAAGAATGCAGCAGACACACTTTCTCAATCAGTACAAAACAATATTACGTCTGAAATGGGGCTAGCATTACTCGATGTTGCTGATGTGATTCGGCCATATCCAGAAGTTATTGCGTATTTACAACATGTAGAAAATGATAACTTTTTAGATGAATTAGTTCAATTTAAAGGAGGAGAAAAAGCTCGAGATGCCATTCTAACTTTTCTAAATAAATACGGAATGAGATGCAGCGGAGAAATCGACATTACGAAAACGCGCTGGAGTGAAAAGCCAACAATCATTATCCCAATGATTTTAAATAATATAAGAGACTTTGAAGCTGGCGCTAGTAAACGGAAGTTTGAAGAAGGGTTGCAAGAAGCTTTGAAAAAAGAAGAGGAGTTAGTAAATCGATTGCAGCATTTGCCGGATGGTAAACAAAAAGTAGAAGAGACGAAGCGAATGATTCGTAACATCCGAAATTTTATCGGTTATCGTGAATATCCAAAATACGGTATGATTAATCGCTATTTCATATATAAGCAGGAAATATTGAAAGAAGCCGAGCAACTCGTGCAAAATAGCGTTATTCATGAAATAGAAGATATATACTATCTAACTTTTGAAGAACTTCACGAAGTTGTCCGCACGAATAAACTAGATTACGAGCTTATTCATAAACAAAAAAATGATTACAAATTATATGAAAAACTAACGCCTCCACGTGTAATGACGTCTGATGGAGAAATCATTACAGGTAAATATAAACGAGAAAATCTTCCGGCTGACGCGATTGTAGGTTTGCCTGTTTCTTCAGGAGTGATTGAGGGGAGAGCGCGTGTTATTTTAAATATGGAAGATGCGAATTTAGAAGATGGAGATATATTAGTTACTGCCTTTACTGACCCTGGATGGACACCATTGTTTGTGTCTATAAAAGGGTTAGTCACTGAAGTTGGTGGACTCATGACGCATGGAGCAGTTATCGCACGTGAATATGGATTACCAGCAGTCGTCGGAGTAGAGAATGCTACGAAACTAATAAAAGATGGGCAGCGAATTCGGGTACATGGAACAGAAGGGTATATTGAAGTGTTGTAATGAAATAAAAGATCATCCGCTATTATAGTGGATGATCTTTTATTATATAGCGGACTTATTTCTTTAAACCAGCCGCATAAAAAGGTCCATGAACTGCGATTGTTGATAAAATACGAGCAATCTCCTCAGGTGTTTCTTTTTGTCCATTATTTAACCATTGTTGAATGACACCTATATGAGCAGATGCCATATAAGAAGCTAAGTATTGGCTTGGGACAAGTAAATCCTCCTTATTAATGAGAGGCCCATTCGTATCTTCAAATAGTGTTTTCCACATAAAGTCTTTCAGTTTCGTTTGGAAAGATAAATCTCCTTTTGGGCTTAGTACAGCTTTCATAAAATCACTATTTTCATTTAGAAATTCAAGAATAGAAGCGATAAGTATAAATGGCATTGTGGGGGAAGGGCTTGATCCAAGATCAGCAATAACTTCCGGTAATCTCTGTTTAGCAATGCTAGAAAATTCATACATAATTTCTTCTTGGCATTTTGTCATTAAATCAAATTTATCTTGGTAATGTGTATAAAATGTACCACGATTTATGTTTGCCTTCGTAGTAATATCTTTCACTGTAATGGCGTCAAAACCTTTTTCCTCAATTAATTCCACTAATGCATTTCGTATGGCAGTTTTCGTACGAATAACACGTAAATCTAGATTACTATCGCGCAAAGTATGTCCCTCCTTAATTTTAGCCAACACATTTTAAGGATGTGTCTTATAACCGACACATTCACGATTTTTGATTATTGTATAAGGTTCAACTCGAACATATAATTCAAATATAAATAAACAACACGTTGTTGGTTATTATAAATCAAATTAAAGGAGGAGAAAAGAAAATGTTTAAAAACAAACTTTTATTGTTATCTCCAGT
>NZ_JBFPJH010000326.1:0-3598 GCF_040838255.1 Bacillus sp. C30
CATATAGATTGTTGCTTTCTTTACAAATACTTAAAAACAAAAATCTTTTGGTAAAGTGCCATTTTTTATCACCGTTCTTAATCCATGTTTCATAATCCAAGGATTAACAGGATGGTTTTTATCGAGTAATTCTCGCAACCATCGAAAAACGAGTTCTTTATCTTCTTTCGTAATATCATTAATGTGATTGGCTACAGATTTTTGAACATAATTAGAAGGGTCATTCATTAATGGCTCAAGAAGCTTTAAATTATTTCTGAAGTCACCTTTCAAAGCTCCTATTTTTTTTGCCCAAGGAAGTCTTGGCCTAGTACCTTCTGAAGCTAATCTTCTAATGTGGCTGTTTTCATCACGTAACCATTGCTGCAATATGTCCAAGGTTTCTTCATGGTATTTTTCAAGATAAGGACGAATGGCATATTCAGCAGTATTTCTTTTTGTTATTTCATACATTGCGTTGAATGAGGAGTCAAAATCGTTAAGCCCATATTTTTCAACGTATTTTGCGATAGGCATATACATATAACCCTTTGTAAATGTGCCGACTTCTGTTGTATTTTCTGGTCCTAATGTTTTCAGTAATATATGTATTGCTTCATTAAAATCTTTTTGTAATGCATTGTGTAATTCATCTGCTATTACTTCTATACGTTGCTTTAACTCTAAATTTTCAACTTTATATGTTACGGAATCTACAAAATTTTTTTTAGAGAAATTAGGAATGTGTTTAGAAATAGAATCAGCCATTTTTTCTGCTAATTCTTTGTTAAATAAAAATTTTAACGGAACATATTTACCCATTTTTTCACCCCATTGGTCGGATAAAAACAATGTTTATTTTTTAATCGACAATCCATACACCAAAGTCTCACTAGGAGTCATAATACTAAAACCAGTCGTCTTATAATCAAGTTTTAACGTATCACCAGTGTAGTCTGTCGCGAATGAATCCATCTGTACAATAAGCAGTTCATCTTTATATACAACATCATCCGCATTATATGTATCCCAAATTAAATCAACATCAACAAAAATACTACAAGAGTTTGTCATTGTTCCTCTAATGCGAATGATCTTTTTGTCTTCACGTTCTAGTCTATGTATAGCAGCTTTTGCTTCATCAGTAATACGAATGTTCATGTGATCCCAACCTTTAAGTGTATTTACTTTATTATTGCAAAAAGATAAGAAATAGGGAAGTAAATGGAATTGTAATAAAAAAACGAGCAAACAAATTTGTTTGCTCGTTTTGCTATACTCTATTTCAGTTCACATTTATCAAGTGGAATGACTTTCGTTTTCTTAGTAAATTTATAGCCTAACCATAGTACTAAGAAGAGTGGTAAACCGATGTAAGAAACGAGTACACCGTTCCAGTCGATAGATGCTCCCGTAAATGCTCCGTAGTTTTGACCTAAAATAACGATAACACAAAGTGTAAATGCAAAGATTGGACCGAACGGGAACCATTTTGCTTGATATGGTAAATCTTTCAAATCTTTCCCTTGTGCAATATAAGCTTTACGGAAACGGTAATGACTAATAGCAATCCCGACCCAAGCAATAAATCCTGACATCCCAGAAGCATTTAATAACCAAATGTATACAACACCGTCACCGAATAAAGAAGCGATGAAAGCGACGCTACCAACTACTGATGTTGCGATTAATGCGTTAACAGGTACACCGCGGCTATCTAATTTCCCTAAGAACTTTGGTGCTTTTCCTTGGCGAGCTAAATCCCAAAGCATACGAGTTGATGCATACATTCCAGAGTTACCAGCAGAAAGTACTGCAGTTAAAATAACAGCGTTCATAACAGAAGCAGCGAAGGCAACGCCCGCTTTTTCAAATACAAGTGTAAATGGACTTACTGTAACATCACTTGCTGCAAGGCTTTCAGTCGTATAAGGAATTAATAAACCGATAACGAGAATTGCTAAAATGTAGAATAATATAATACGCCAAAAGATAGAACGAATTGCTTTTGGAATATTGCGTTCTGGATCAGCAGTTTCACCAGCAGCTACTCCTAATAATTCAGTTCCTTGGAATGAGAAACCAGCAGCCATAAATACACCGATAATTGCCATGATGCCGCCATTAAATGGTGCATCTGCAACAGTGAAGTTTTTAAAGCCGACAGATTCGCCGCCCATAATTCCAAAAATCATCATAAAACCGACAATTAAAAAGATAATAATAGTAACTACTTTAATAAGTGCGAACCAATATTCAGATTCACCAAAACCTTTAACAGATAAATAGTTTAAGAGAAAAATAATAGCTAAACAAAGTCCACTCCAAATAAGAGAAGGGGTATCTGGGAACCAAAATTTCATAATTAATGTTACGGCCGCTAGTTCAGCTGCAATCGTAATCGCCCAGTTATACCAATAGTTCCATCCAAGTGCAAAACCAAGTGATGGATCAACAAATTTTGTTGCATAAGTACTAAAAGATCCAGTAACAGGCATGTAAGCCGCGAGTTCTGCTAAGCTTGTCATTAAAAAATAAACCATAATTCCAATTGCGGCATATGCGACTAATGCACCGCCAGGACCAGCTGAATGGATAACACCACCACTGGCAAGAAATAATCCGGTACCAATTGTACCACCGAGAGAAATCATCGTAAGGTGACGAGATTTTAATCCGCGTTTTAATTCACCTTGTCCTTGTGTAGTTTGCGTTTTAGAGGTAGATTGATTTGTTGCGCTATTCATGTTCAACACTCCTTTTCTTGTAGGTTAGGAAGGAGCGGGGGAGAAAAATACAAAAAACCGCCAAAGGAATTAGGCGGAACGTTTCACAAATAACCACCCCATCATACCCTTCCGTTAAGATAGCACACCACGTTTACACGGTAATTTTGTAAACGTGACAGTTCTGTTCCTTTCGGAGACAGCCCCAGCTCATATTTCCAGAGAAGAAATATAAACTTCGGCAACTTTTCCTTTCAAACGGAGTCAGTGACATTCGCTGTGTCTCGTCCATTTTACTTTTAAAAGTCGCAACCTCTACCTCATCGGATTGATGAGGATTTATATATTGCTAAGATATTTAATATATGGCAATTGTAATGACTTTCTGAATATATTGCAAGGAATTTTGTTAGGAAAAGTCAAAAAATATCGGTTATTGTATAGGAAACGCTTGCATAACTCCACCCGAACCTACTATTATGTAGCAATAAGCAAAGAAAAAATTGTTATACAAATGTTTCGCAAAAAATATTGAAAAACCCTTTAAAATTAAAAGAAAATTCAGAAAATATAATTCGACATAACTATCAGAAGGGGATTATTCCTTAAATTCGTTTCAAAGAATAAGTATAAATTCGATAAATAGAATGAATATTCTTTTTATTTCTGATAAAATTGAGGTATTGTTTAATTGAAAAGGGGATATCATTATGAAATTAGAAACGGAAAGATTATATATAGTACCGTGTACAGAAGAATGGATTCAAATTGCGAATAATCAAGGATACAATAGTGGCCCACATATTGTAGGGCATATAGAAAATGTAAAACGAGATGTAGCTCCATTCGTGTATTGGAGAAATTACATATGAAAAGAGTAAATAGTACTGAAA
>NZ_JBFPJH010000327.1:0-3591 GCF_040838255.1 Bacillus sp. C30
AAAACAAGAGCCTTCCAAGCTCTGGTCGAGAGTTCGATTCTCTTCACCCGCTCCAAATTTTATTTAATGTTTTTCTAATAAATTGTGATCAACGCAGTGTTTCGTTTCTAAGATAAACGAAGCATTGCGTTTTTTAATGTTTGAAAATCATAATTGTATGCGAAAATAGAAGTGAAGAATATTATTCCAAAAGTGAATTGATAACCAATATAGTCGTTACATAAGGGATGGATTCATCGGTGGAGGCGATTGAAAATGGACTTTGAACAATTAAAGCAAGATGTAATTGCGTATAGTAAAACGATTGGTATAGATAAAATAGGTTTTGCCAGTGCTTCACCATTTGAGGAATTAAAGCAGCGTCTAATCCAGCAACAACAATTGAATTATCAGTCTGGATTCGAAGAGCCTGATATAGAGAAGAGAACGAATCCACAGCTATTGTTACCTGGTGCGAAATCAATTATTGCGATTGCTTTAGCATACCCTTCAAAATTAAAAAATGCACCATTAAGTAAACGAGGGGAACGACGTGGGATTTTTTGCCGTGCTTCTTGGGGCCAAGATTATCACCTTGTTCTACGAGATCGTTTGCAAAAGTTAGAGGCGTATTTAATCGAAAAGCTGCCGGATATAGAAGTGAAATCAATGGTTGATACAGGGGAGCTAAGTGATCGAGCTGTTTCAGAGCGTGCCGGTATTGGATGGAGTGGTAAGAACTGCGCTATTATTACGCCGGAATTTGGTTCATATGTATACTTAGGAGAAATGATTACGAATGTTCCATTCCCTCCTGATCGGCCAATAGAAGATCAATGTGGAAGTTGTACGAAATGTATTGATATTTGTCCTACAGGTGCTTTAGTACAAGGCGGGCAGTTGGACTCGAAGAAATGTATTGCATTTTTAACACAGACAAAAGGGTTTCTGCCTGAAGAATATCGCGATAAAATAGGAAACCGTATATATGGATGTGATACGTGTCAGACTGTTTGTCCGAAAAATAAAGGAATGGATTTTCATAACCATCCTGAAATGGAGCCTGACCCTGAGTTAGTTAAACCGTTATTAACACCACTTTTAACAATTAGTAATCGTGATTTTAAAGAGAAGTATGGAATTATGTCTGGTTCATGGAGAGGTAAAAAACCATTGCAACGAAATGCTATTTTAGCACTTGCACATTTCAAAGAAACAGCAGCAATTCCTGATTTAATCGGTGTTATGAAAGATGATCCAAGACCAGTACTTCGAGGAACAGCAGCATGGGCACTTGGGAAAATTGGTGGAGATGGAGTAGGAGAAGCGATTGAAAAAGCGATGGAACGTGAGAAAGATGAAGAGGTTCTTCATGAAATGAATCGTGGACTTGAATTGTTAGCACAGAAAAAAGAGTAGATAATATCTCCCTTTTTCATATTGTAATATGGGAGGGAAACGAAATGGTTGTAAAAGCGAATATTGAAAAGCAAGTGCAACAGTTTTTAGCATATATAACAGAGAAACGAACAGATGTAGATGGTATTGCAGTAGATTTGTTACAAATGGTACAGAGAAAGAAACAATTGTTTCAAAAGCGTAGTGCACATATAGTGAAAGCAACTGCAGATATTTCTTTCGTTAGACAATTAAATAGTAATGAGCATCAAGAAATTGATTATCAAATACACTTGAAATATTTAATTAAGCATAAAGAATTATTTTATATCGAAGAGGAACAATTAAAACGACGAGTTTGTTTAGAAAATAGTTGTATAATAGATGATTATGCTCTTGAAGTGTCAGAAGAAATAGGAATAGGTGAAACGTTAGAACGGGAAGTCACGAAAGAAAAATACGGTTCATATCAATATAATCGTTTAGAGGCAGTGAAATATGCAGAGCGTTGGTGGGATGATCGCAATTCTGCATACCGTAATTTTCCGGATAATTGTACAAATTTCATTTCACAATGTCTGCACACTGGAGAAGTACCGATGAATGGACATCCTAACATTCGTAAAGGGTGGTGGCAAAGGGGAAACCAGTGGAGTTGGAGCTGGGCTGTAGCACACTCTTTTTATTGGTATTTGTCAGGTGCTACAACAGGGCTTCGAGCAGAAGCAGTAGAAAGGCCAGAAGACCTTATTCTTGGCGATGTAATTGCGTATGATTTTGAGGATGATGGTAGGTGGAATCATACGACAATTGTAGTAGCAAAAGACGCAGATGGTATGCCGCTTGTAAATGCACATTCAGCGAATAGCCGCAGGCGTTATTGGAACTATGAAGATTCTAGTAAATATACACCACAAATGAAATATAAATTCTTTCATATTATTAATGGGTAGAGATTTTTCGTTCAAGTGGTATAATACGTAGTAGATAAAAAATAGAGGTGAATATCGCGTGGGAGTACATGTTGTTTTATATCAACCAGAAATTCCAGCAAATACAGGAAATATTGCACGTACTTGTGCAGCAACTGGAACAGAATTACATTTGATTAGACCGCTTGGATTTTCAACGGATGACAAAATGTTAAAGCGTGCAGGATTAGATTATTGGCAGCACGTAAAAGTTACGTATTATGATTCAATCGAAGAATTTTATGAAAAAAATAAAGATGGTGAATTCTTTTATTTAACAAAGTATGGCGAGAAAGCTCATACAGCATTTGATTATAGCAAACGTGAGAAGGATTACTATTTCGTATTTGGAAGAGAAACAAATGGATTACCAGCTAATGTAATTGAAGAAAACTTCGATCATTGTTTACGTATTCCAATGACGGATAAAGTACGTTCATTAAATTTATCTAATACAGCAGCAATTTTAATTTATGAAGCGTTCCGTCAACAAAATTATCCAGGATTAGATTTAGAAATCGTGTATTAAAAGTCGCCATTTGGCGGCTTTTTTATTTTTTAAAAAAATATGTAATCATACATTTTAAAAAAGGTACATATTCATATAGAATGAGATATATGAATAAAAATAGATAAGACGGGTTGAGATAAATATGAAGGAACAATATAATAATCAAAATACCTTTTTAAGTATGATAGATATGGATTTAGTAAGACAGGGATTGTTACATGCTATTCAAGATTTAGTGTTTATTGTGAAAGTTATTGATGAGGAAACTTTTAAATATATTTATGTGAATAAAATAGGAATGAATCACGCCAGGCTAGGGAAAGAATGTTATGGGAAAACTTTTGCAGAAGTATTACCAGAAGATACGGCAAGGTTATTGCAAGGACACTATGCAAAAGTAATGAGAGAAGCGAAAGCAATTACATTTTGTGATGTAATTAGTTTGCCAACTGGTGATATACATTATGAATCTTCACTTAATCCAGTATGCGATGTAAATGGAACATGTCAGTTTATTATTTGTATTACTAGAGATATTACAGCACAGGTTAAGAAAAAAGTGGAAATAGAAGAAAAACAAATGTTCTTTAAGTCATTACTAGAATATAATAATGATTCCATTATATCTGTAGATTCTATTGGAAGAATTACATATGCAAATCCAGCGACTTATGAAATTTTTGGGTATCGATATGAAGAGTTAAAGGACCAATTTATTTTTCAGTTTATAAA
>NZ_JBFPJH010000328.1:0-3553 GCF_040838255.1 Bacillus sp. C30
TATATACACCTTTTATTTGTTCCATTAATGGTGTATTCACCTTTTTTTCCTTACGATCGCCTAATAAAAAGTTCATAAGTGCAAATGCTGCAAGTAAAACTAAATAACACTGTACTGTTGTTCTCCAGCCAACTGATGTCGCAATTACAGGTGCTAAAAATGAAGTAATTGCTGTTCCAGCGTTACCCACACCGTAAATACCATTTACAAAACCGTGACTCTCTTTCGGGAAGTATTTCGGTAGAGAAGTTACTCCTACAGAGAATACAGCACCACCAATCCCTACAAATAATCCACCAATAATTAAATCCATCATAGAATTGGCAACACTAATGTAAAAGACAGGGAATAATAAAAGTATAAAACTAATAAAGAACAATTTTCTTGCTCCGTAACGATTTGTCCAATAACCAATTGGAATGCGAAGAATAGAACCTAAAATAACCGGTACTGCTGTGACCATAGAAATTTGTCCCGCAGTTAATGGAATATCCGCTTTAATATATGGCATTAATGATGATAAGATAACCCATACCATAAAACCGATAACTAGATTAGAAGTTTGTAAACTTAATTGAAAATTAGGACTTTTCATCTTGTTCCCTCCTATGTATGCATAGTTATATTCATTCTCTCCAGCCTAATCACGTCCTAACATGATTAGGCTGAAAAGAATCAACCACCACTTACTGGCGGAATCATTGCTACTACATCGCCAGTTTGAATAATGTCATCCTCATTTGCATACTCTTCATTTACGGCGACCATTATCTCGTTTGAAATCGCTACGCTGTATTTCTTAATGAGAACTTCCTTTAGTTCAGCAACCGTAATATTTTCACAATCTATGTACAAGGCCGGCTTACTTGCTTCTTCTTGCAAATGTGCAAATAATAGTACTTCAATCATGTTCTCATCTCCCTTTCAGACTCACCATTTGCATATGCTATTTTCTCTAACTGATCACCTATCCATGACTCACCATCTTCCCAAAACTCTTTCTTCCAAATCGGAACAATTTGTTTTATACGCTCCATAATATATTCGTTCGCCTCATAGGCTGCTTTCCGGTGTGGTGTTGAAACGGCGACAACAACAGCAAAATCAGAAATTTCCAATGTACCAATGCGATGTGTAATTGCTACATATGTCCCAGGCCACTTCTCTTCTACTTCATTACCAATTTTCTCAAGCTGTTTTTCCGCCATTGTTTTATATGCTACATACTCTAAATATAGCGTACGACGTCCTTTCGTAAATTCTCTGACGGTACCAATGAAAGTAGTAACCGCACCACACTCACACCGAATTACTTTGTTTGTAACTTCTTCAATTGAAATAGGTGTATCAATTACTTCATAATACGTATGTGTCATTTTGCACCTCTTACCTTTGTATAAGTTAGCAATCTATTTTTCTATTACTTATATGATCGAAGTGGTTCTTTCCACGGCCACTCACTTCCTATGTTCGATTCCAATAATAATACCGAAACAATTATTCCTGCTTCAAATCCTTTCGTTCCTCCCGGCAGGACGATAAATGCATTCGCCTCTGCAAGTGAAGAAATTGCACTAGATTTATCTAAACCAACTGGTGTAGCTTGCAATTTTCCATCTACACTTTCCACTTTCCCTCGTACAAAACGAGTAAATGGGTTTGCTTTTGGAAAGTCTTTCTGTAAAATTGCTTCTGCTCGATATACGTGCGGATCTTTTCTATGCAAATATGTTCCAATGACTGGCCGAACATATAATTCACATCCGACATAACAAGCTGAAGGATTACCAGATAGACCGAATAATAGTTTTCCTTCTAGCTCAGCTACAGTTGTCACACTTCCTGGTCGCATCGCTATTTTGTTGAAAAGTACATTAGCTCGTAATCTCTCATAAATAGCAGGTAAATAGTCATAGTCTCCTACCGAAACGCCACCAGTTGTAATTAAAATATCGACTTCTTTTATTGCTCTTTTTACGGTCTCATAACACGTCTCTAAATCGTCAGCAAATTGTCCATAATAGCGTACAATTCCACCTGCTCGCTCAATTTGAGCAGCAATCATATAGGAATTACTATTTCGAATCTTCCCCGGTTTAAGCTGTTCATGTACTTCTAAAAGTTCACTTCCTGTCGCTAAAATTCCAATAACCGGCTGTTTTACAACATGTACGGAACTATAACCAAACGTAGCAAGAAGCGCTGCTACTCCAGGGTTAATAGAAGTCCCTTTTTTCACAAGTATGGCATTTTGTTTTACATCTTCTCCTTTAAAAGAAATGTTATCACCAGCAGCGAAAGAGCGTTTTAATTTCATATAAGTCTTTTCTTTTTCTTCAAATCCTTCCGTTAGCTCTAACATAACAACCGCATTACATCCTGCTGGAATTGCAGCTCCTGTCATAATACGTACAGCTTGAAATGCTTTCACCTCTTCTCTAAAAACAGAACCTGCCCCGATCTCACCAATCACTTCAAACTGAATCGGGTTACTGCTATTTGCTTCTTTTGTATCTTCCGCGCGAATCGCAAACCCGTCGTACGGAGAGCGATCGAAATGCGGGACATCATGATCTACAATAACATCTTCTCCAAGCATTCTACCGTAGCTGTCTATAAGAGAAACCTTTTCTATTTCACCTTGATGAGCATACTCCATTATGCGTGCAACTGCTTCTGCTACTGGAATTGGTTTACGTTTTTCTAGCATTCTTTTTTCACCTCGTTTTGATAAGGATAAACTCTCTTTCTGTTCATCCTATATATTTTGCGTATAATCGTTTTACCATTTTCATATCATTAGTCCCATGAATAAACGCTCTGCCGTCTGTAAATAAAACAAAACGATATTCATCTACTAGAAACGATAGTAAATATGGAGTTTTTTTGACACTCACGCTTTTTTGTAAGCGCTTTTGAATTTCTTCTAAATTAAGAATTCTCTTTATTCCTGGACGGATTTGAACTGTATTCCGCCCGCATAGCACTTCAGTTTTAATCTGTGATCCAAATGTTAAACTTGGGTACGTGCGTACATTCCCACAAGATGGACATGTACTTTTTTTCTGCCTGTTTACTTTTAATGAGATACATTGATTGTTCCAAATATCAAATGATAACATTGTTCCTCGCAACGCCTTATAATCGTCCACCAATATTTTCATCGCTTCTGTTACTTGGTGAGCAACTACCATTTGTACAGCTGGCTGAATAATTCCTGCTGTATCGCATGTTGCACCACCCATAGGATGATCCATTAGGCAGCGAAAACATGGTGTTTCCCCCGGAAGAATTGTATACGTTACACCGTAACTCCCAATACATCCACCATATATCCAAGGTATATTTTCTTTTTGTGACATGTCATTTATAAGTAGGCGCGTATCGAAATTATCAGTCGCATCTAAAATGAGATCCACTTCTTTTACTAACTCTTCCATTTCTTGCATTGTAACATCCGTTACAACTGGTACAATTTCCACTTCAGAATTAATCTTTCTTAGAACCTGTCTAAAATCTAGGGTATAATCTATGTAAAAAGGATGATTCCTAT
>NZ_JBFPJH010000029.1:0-25598 GCF_040838255.1 Bacillus sp. C30
ATATATAATAAATAACCAATAGTAACCTAACAGAAAAAGCAACTCTCTAAACCCTTGATATGACTGAATTTCAGGTCAATTTAAAATGGGTTACCAAACTATTTTTCTTCTCATTTTCGGTTACTAAATCATTAACCCTCTTCTGTATATATTTGTAATTTTCTTTTTGTAAACCAACACCGTGCAAAAACACTTTATTCTTAGCTCCACGTTTTTTAATAATATTTTTGTTCTCTAACAATCTATAAAATGTTCGATTTCTTAAAATAATCTCCCCTTCCTCATTACACCAACGAGAATATTCGTTATACAGCTCTTTCGCCTCCATCTTCGCCTGTGGATGCAAAAAACACTTATCTAATAAAAACGGTTCCATAATATCCATTTCTTCTTTGTAATGGCTTGTCGCATCTTGAATAGCCTTCGGCTCCCCTAAACCCTCTCTTTGCCATTTTAAACATCCTTCAATTGCCCAATTTAATATGCCTGACATCTCTATTGACAACTTTTCAGGAAGCTTACGATCTACTTGGTCTTTGGGTATGGTCACAGTAAACGGAATCATCCGAACCCTACGCCATATCCCTTCATCCATTCCCTTAATAATCGGTTTATGATTCGTTGTAAAAAATACTTTGAACGCTGGTGTAAATTCAAAAAATTCTTGGCGAAGAAAACGTGCACTAATTGGTTCTCCGCCCGTAATTTGTTTGACTAACGCTTCTGATAATTGTTGCCCCTCTTCACTCTCAACAGCTGATACAAATCGCGCGCCTGCTAAACGTGCGATATCATTATTAACTCCCGAATCATGTTTCTTTTTAATAAACGTATCGCTATTTGTTTGTTTTGCGTAATCACCTAGTACATTTTTTATGGTATTAATAAACGTCGATTTCCCATTTCGACCACCGCCATACAAAAAGAACATGACTTGCTCTGATATATCACTTGTTAAGGAATAACCAATTGCCTTTTGCAGAAAACGGATTAATTCGTAATCTGTATTTCCTTCCGCATCTTTGAAAATACTTTCCAAAAACGCCTTCCAGTTCGGAAAATCTTCGCCTTTTTTGTATTCGATATTCACTATTTTAGTAAGCATTAAGTCACGATCATGTAGTGATAATTCACCTGTTTTTAAATCAATCACACCGTTTTCTACATTTAATAAATATTGGTGAGTATCGAAATCTTCTCGTTGAGCAGGTACAAGCGGAATCATATCCTTGATACTATTCATGCGAATTGCACGTTTTTCGCATTGTCTTCCCCATTTAACTTCACGCTCATCTTCACTTTTTAGTAACTTCCTAAGAGTTTTTGAAGTGATACGTTCGACCTTCCTACTTCTATCTTCTTTCCAACGCTTTCCGTCCCATGTGTACCAACCAGAGCCATTTACAAAACGAATAACGTGTCCATATTCTGCTACAATTCGTTCCGCATTTCCCATTTCAGTGAGCATGAATTTTCGATCTGTTGGTCTTGCTTCGTCTTCATTGTCTTCACCATTGTGAAGATCAAAAGAAAATTCTTCGAATTGCTGTTTGTTATCTAAGATAGTTGTGGAGGTAGATGAAATAGCTTTTCCTATTGTTCTTTCACCATATGTTTCGTTTGTATCGCTAAAATGGATAACGTCCCATTTATCACGCATTAAGCTAGTTTCACGGAACATTGAATCCATTCGAGTTGCTGATTTCCCTGTCCAAAATGCTAAATGATTACATAAAGCAAGGTCACTTGCTGAATGGTCCTCATTAACTAAGCTGCCATTGTATAATGAACGAATTTCATCACCATTCTTACTGCGAAACATTCTGTCCCATAAAGCATCGTTTGAAATTTTGATTTCATCTTTTTCAAATTCCGCTAAATTCACACGACCTTGAATGTCACTATCATCAAAATACTGTTCGAATACTTCAGCCAGTTCATCAGTACGATCATATACATCATTAGAATTTTCACGATTTCCAGTGAAGGTAAAGAATCGACCGTATGAGTAAATTTCTAAACCATGTTTTGTATTTTTACGTCCAGTACCTAACACTGATTGTGGAAGGCTACCCTTGATGATGATGTGGATGCCTTTCATAGATGGAGAGAATTCTGTATAGCTGTCTAACGTATCGATAATTTCAGTTGAGAAGGCATTTGTTTTTCCGTCCACAACACACTTATCAATATCAATTCCTATGTAGTTATCCTGTCTGCTAAATACAAAGCCTATACCGTCATAGTCACCCTCTAAATAGAATTTGACTGCCGTTGCAAATGTTGACCAAGTACGCCTGTTATTTGCCTGTGCCATCTCACCAGTTACTTGGCATGGAACTTTTGTCTGCTTACCATTTCGTGTTTCAAACTTCCACAAGATCCATTGAGGAAGGTCCTTTAATTCGGCAGGAATTTCATTAAAATTGTATGGATTCTCTTTCATTTCGCCCTCCGATTAGCCTTTTAGGGTATAAAAAAGAGAAGTCGGTTAAAACCAACCTCTCTATTTAGTTTTTAATTTGCCTTCAAAAATACTTCATAACCTTTTATTTCAGAATGTCCTTTTTTTACTTCCCTTGAGAGATAACCTTTTGTATGACCAAGGAATAGACTCGCTTTAGAAAGACTTCTAAACAAAAGTGGTTCACTTGTATTTTTATTAACCAATATCACTTTTTGATTACAAGTCATTAAATCATTATCAAAAGCATGGTTGTTATTTTCTGTATGATCACACCACTCAATATTAGAAACATCGTTATTCAATCGACTTCCATCTATATGATTGATGTAATCTTTACCTTCAGGTTTTGGAATGAAAGTTAGAGCAACTAGTCTATGGACTAACCACGTCTTTTCTTTTTTATTCTTCCATAAGATGACTCTACATGAGTTATCCTTAGAAACTTTTTGCTTTAAAACTCTTCCTTTCCAAATTCTTGTGCCATGACGTACTGAATGTGTTTTCTTTCCATCCACCGAGCGAATTTCACCTGTCGTACTCGCTTGATATATCCCTTCATAACTAGGTATATCTTTCCATTCCATCAATATCACCTCGTTAATTTAACTTAGAACGGGAGCGAATCATCACCCACAACGACTGGAGCACCTGAAGTGACTGGATTTACATCCGATACATCATAATATTTTGCTTTTGCAGCAGTACGTTTTTGTTTTTGACCATCAACTTCTTTTTCGTATTCTTCATGTTTTACAGTAATTTTTAAATTCTTATTAATAAGTTGTCTTGCCATATCGTCTGCTGACGTGAAAACATGATTATTTCCAAATCCACATGCTTTTAATAATGAGTTAACGATTCTTACTGAAACCTCATGTTCGAACATAAACATGTTATAAAGTATTTTTGCCCCTTGGTGATTTTGCGGTACATCACTGCGAATCTCAAAATCTACTGTTAATTTATCTTTACCGTTTTGCGTTTTACCTGCTACAGCATTTGTAACGACTGCTTCATATTTACCTTCTGCAACTAATTCAAAACCTGTATTTACGTTTGTTTCATCAAATTTAAAGAATGACATTATTTATTTCCCCCTTGTTTTTCTGGTACATAACCAATTTTAAAAATATCTTCATGAGCACAAGCCTTACGATTATCCAGTTGATTCTTTGCAAAGATGTAAGGCGAAGGCTCTAGAATAAACCCATAATTTTTTGTTTCTTCGTTGATAAATGATTTTGCAACCACTTGGCATAGTCCCATAAAGTTGTTTAAAATCTTGATTCGAATATCAGGATAAGCACGATTAACAGATTGACCACTAGGCAATTCCCATTTGTCAGTGATTTCCCATGCTGTAAACACAACACGCTTTCCTAACGTTTGGATAAATCGAACACTATCTATTATGAAAAAATCAATTTGTTGATAATTTGCTTGTGAAGGAACACGATTGTTATTACCTTCTCTACCTAAGTTTGCAAGCATAGATCTAGTTAATTCTGAAATATTATCGAAAAAAATCGCATCGTATTTTGATAAGTCAGCTGTGGATAAATCTTTCATGAGTGTATTCCAATTCGTCCAAGCTTCATAAGTATCAAATTGAACAATATCAATGTTCGGATTACCTGATAATGGAGCTTGTGTTTTGTCGATTGGAATATAAAGTGTCTTACCTTCTAAATAATTTGCTGTAGATGTTTTACGCATTCCAGGATTACCATAAATCAAATACGTTGAGTTATCTGTTGTAACGTTAGAAGCATTTATGATTTCCAATTGATTCACCCTTTCGCCATGCTTTTTAGAACAAAAATAGAAACTTCGAGGTCTTGAATTTTTCTTTCAGTGTCTTGAATATTTTTTTCAACGATTGGTTTCTTTTCTATTAACCTTTCTAGATCCCGTTGATAATCACCCAATCTTCTTCGCTCCACAGATAACGACTTTTCTAGTTCTTCAATTCCAGCGTTCAATTTACTCACCAGCTACTTTCTTTGTGAAATGAGTCTCTACATATTGTTTGATGCAATCTGTTTCATCGTGTATGTAATCACCATCCATATCTCGGTACTCTTCACCAAAATAGATTTCCTTACCACAGCTTTGACAATAATCCATAACGTTATTTAATGAGGATTCCTGATGGTTCCCGATCACCATTGAATTTTCGACCATTTGGTATCCCTCCAATTTTCTCTTCCATTCTTTCTTGAGTGTAAAGAGAGAAATAGATTACACTGTCACTGATAAACGACACTTCATAAGGAAAATCCTTGGATTCACGTTTCAGTATTAACGGTTTAACCTTAGATTCATCTAGCAACGATTCTAGAACTTCATTACTAAGGTGGACCTCTTTTCCACGAACACTGAGAATGCCATGTTCATTTCGTGCTTCTCGAATAGCTTGTACAGCTTTAACAACTTCTTTCATGCTCATTGATATGTACCCTCCTTTACTTAAAATCAATTCATGCTATAATGACTGTGAATTTTGTTTTTCTAAATCACCTGTTGGCGCAGGTGGTTTTTTATTTTAAACTCTGCTAATCCCTTTCTAACATGTTTATAATTAGGATTAACTTTGAAAAAAGCATCATTTTTCATTTGAGTAAGCGTTGGTCTGCAAATACCAAGCTTTTTGGCAATATCACCATCAGTGAATCCCAATAATTTTTGTATTAGAATAAATTTTTCTTTCCTGTTTAACACTTCCAGTGTTTTATTAAACTCAATCGAGTTGATAACTTCTTCTTCCACATTTACTGAAGATACTGCAAAAAAATCATTCTCCACTTCTTCATCATGATGTAAGTCAATAGAGAGAATCTTGAAGGCATCTCGTTGTGCTCGCTTTACATGTGTGCCCATCTTTATCAAACTACCTTTTACTTGTATTTCATCACTCATCCGCCATTTCATATGCCTAACAGCATATTCATTAAAAGTTTCTTCTTTTTTCTGATCATATTTCAGACACAATTCCCATAAAGTGATACGGCCGACTTGTATTAAATCATCTAATTCCATGTTGTTAATTTCAGCAACTCTCGCCGCATGTAGATAACTTCCAAAATGTTGCTTTATTGCGGCAAACACCAGATGTTGTTTTTCTTCAAACAAATCATTTACCAACAGTCTTAATTCCCCTTTCTTTTTTATTGAGCTTGAAAGCATTCAACATTTTGTTGCTCAATCAAGTATGATTTCAAGTTATGCTCAAGTACGATTTTTTCACCGAACTTGTAATAAACATCATCCGTTTTAACTTCTTCCCCAAACACATCTTCAACTGGATGATTGTCTTGTTTTTCAGCACTATCTTCCACAAATATTGCATCAACATTGCAATTACTTAAATGAAGTAGATGTTTGTTTAACCCTGTTGTGTTCCATTCAATTTTTGCTAATGCACCAAAACCATTTTTAAATGTTTTAAATTCATTAGCTGTAAAACTTGCTGTAGCACCTGATTTAAAAACCAATGTTACTTCTTTCAATTCACTCATCTCCCTACATTTCTTCAAAATTCATTTGTAAGTTTATAAAATCAATTTCTTCACTTAACACGATGGGTAATTCGTATGCTTTAATAATTTTCAACGCGAATGCTAAGTGACACCGTTTGATTGCCTTGTGACCACTTACTCCAAATTCACGGTATAGCTGGTTATACATATCACGATACACTTTCCCCCTTAATCCACGATCTCGATACGCATTCGCATGTTTACCACCCAACAGAGTCACACCATTTCGTTTCACAACACGAGAAATCTCTTCACACTCAACCGTAAATAACGGCACGTTTTCCCGCAAATCCTTCACATCATTCTTAATGTACTGGATTTCTTGCCCCTGTCCCTCTAAGGCCTCGAATGTAAGTTTTAGAATACTCATTGGGTCTGTAGAGATTTGTTGTTTCTGAATGCGCTCTTCCATCTCGTGGAATCTCTCTATGTATGTAACTGAAAATAAAATCCCTTTCTGACCCGTCATTTTATGAGCAATCAGTTCGCAACCTTTTTTCGTGACTTGATAACAAGGTTGTATTTTATTTTGGGCATTCACATATGTACTTTCCATAAAAAATTGATGACTATCCAATTTTGGATTTTCCTCTAGCACTTCTTTATACCCTGCAATATCACGCATTAAATGAAAGTGTTTCTTTCCTACCATTTCAGCCACTTCTGGACTTGATAAAGTTAATTGATCCGTTACTATTGTTAATTCTTCCATATTCTCACCCCTTCATTATTTACAATTCATTTCACGCAACTGCTGTTTTACTTCTAATTCAATCACAAACATAAGTGCGAATTGCTGACGTATTTCAGCACATTCTTTTCTTACTTCAGATGTTTTCATTAATTTGCTTGCGGATAATACAATATTCATGTCTCTTCACCTCCTCTCACTAAAATCCACCATTTTTTTACAGATATTTACCGCATTTTTCGACATCTTTAACAAAAATATAACCTTTTATTTATACATTATGATGAAGTCATATCACCCTTTTCAGCTAAATTTCTTGATCCTTCTTATAATTCATCATAAAATTCATTAAGAAATTCTTTCATTTCTTTTGCTTTAAATAACCACCGATTATTTTTCTGTTTTGCCAATGCTTGCACACGTGGATCACAGACTACGTACTCCATTAACCAATCATAACTTCGGCTTGTTTCATATTGGAGTCTTTTCATATCCCACCAAGTACCAATCCCCATGTCCACCATGCTCTCATTTACTTGGCGAGCAACTTCTTTTTGTACATAACTATCATCAATGATGACTTGCACCGTTGCTGTCATTATGAAGCCTCCTTTATTTCTAAAATTTTCATGATTTTTTCTCTTACTTTCTTTCCTTTCCTCTTCCCTAAAAGAATATCGGATAGATAAGGGTTTGAAATATCTAACATTTTCGCCAAATCCTTTTGTTTCATATCATTAATGAGTAACCATGTTTTAACTCTTTTTCCGAACACATTGTCCATGCTCTCACCACCTCTATTTTTTTAGCTAATTTTTTACCTTTCCATTGACATGATCTATCCCAAAGGTTAGAATTAAGACATAGCTAAATAAACCTACAAGGTTAGCCTTTTGCGTTGGGGAACGTGGTATAACGGCTTTATTTAGTAGTGTTTCGAAAGCTAAATAAGTAGCTCATGAACATATGATACTATCCTGAAAGTTAGGAGTCAACATTTTAATTTAACTTTTAGGATAGAAATTGTTCTGACTTTAAGATAGGTGGAAACAAATGACTCTATTCGAAAAGGTTAAAGAATTAGCTTCTAATCAAGGACTATCAATGGCTGAGTTAGAAAGAAGATTAGGTTTTAGTCCTAATACTTTGTATAAGTTAAAAACACAGAAGCCATCAATTGATAGAATAGAAACTATAGCTCAATACTTTCATGTTTCAACTGACTACCTGTTAGGAAGAACTGAAAAGAAATACTGGGAACTTACTGAAAAAGATGAAAAAGATATCCAAAAGAAATTAGAAGAATTAATAGAAGATATGAGTAAAGCCGATGCTCTTGCATTCTCTAAAGACTCTGAGCCGATGTCAGAAGAGACAAAACGCCTGCTGATAATTTCCCTAGAAAACTCTCTGCGATTAGGAAAAGAAATGGCTAAAAAGAAATTCACACCTAAAAAATATAGAAACGAAGAGTGACTGGAGTGGATCTAATTGGTTTCAAAGCAGCAAATTAATTCAAAAATAGACGAACTAGTTAAACGATACAACACCAGAGATCCGTTCCTTATCGCTGAAGAAAAAGGTATTGTTGTCATTACAGAAGACTTGGGAGATATTTTTGGATACTACCACAAAGTATCTCGTCTCCCTTTCATACATATTAATGAGCGACTTTCATATCAAAACCAAATTTTTACTTGTTTTCACGAATTAGGTCATGCCATCTTTCACCCAAACGAAAATACGCCTAAACTATCTTTGGTATCTCTTTGTTCTGAAATTCGTATAGAAGCTGAAGCAAATTATTTTGCAACCAGATTTCTTATTGATGAAAGTCATCATGATTACTACATACAAACCAAACAAGAATTATTACAGCATTACGGAATACCTAAACAAATGGAAAGATTCATTTGAAACTCACTATATATTTTTACACCGTAACAGGACGAACATTCTTTTAAAAAATAGAATGGAGTGATTAAAGTGGCTAGTTTTAGAAAACGTAACGATAAATGGGAATATCGGATTAGATATAAAGAAATGGGGAAATACAAAGAAACCTCCAAAGGTGGATTTAAAACAAAAAAAGAAGCTCAATTAGCTGCTGCTAAAGTAGAAGAAAAATTAGTGAATGGGGGCAATATACAGGACGGTAAAATAACTTTCAATGAATACCTTTACGAATGGTTAAATGTCTTCAAGAAAGGAAATGTAGCCCCAAGAACTTACATGGTCTATGAAAAAAACATTAGGCTTCACATCTTACCTGAGTTCGGAGAATTAAAGTTAAAAGATTTAACAAGAATCAAATATCAAAAATTTATAAATAACCTACTAGAAAAGTACAGTAAAAAAACGGTAGAAACAATTAATGTCACAATGCACCATGCGTTAGATACAGCTGTTAATGAACTTGGAATTTTAGAAAAAAACCCTACTACCAAAATTAAATTAAGAACAACTCGTGTTACCTCAAAAGATGATGATATAAAATGCTACGATATAGATGAACTCCATCAATTCTTAACTTACATCCTTAATGAGAAAGGAGGTTTTAAATACTATTCTTTATTCATGTTTCTATCTCGCACAGGTCTCCGTATCGGTGAATGCTTAGCTCTTCAATGGGAAGATATTAATTTTGAAGAACAAAAGCTATTCATTAACAAAACCTTAATCTCTACCAAAAGAAATGAAAACATTTTATTCGGCCCACCTAAAAATAGAAGCAGCAAACGAAATATCTCTTTAGATCCTTCTACAATATCTCATTTAAGAAAAATGAAAATAGAGCAAAATAAAAACACTTTAAAGAACTGTAAATACTATAAAGAGTATAATTTTGTATTTACACATGAAGATAATTCTTGTATGCTACACCCATCAACCCTAAAGTTCTTACAGCAGGCTTGTAAGAAAGGAAACTTTAAATACATTACCTTACATGGATTTAGACATACACATGCCGTTCACTTATTACAAAGTGGGGCAAACCTTAAATATGTTTCAGAACGTTTAGGGCATTCCTCTATAGACATGACTGCAAATGTTTATCTTCACATAACAAAATCTATAGAAGAAACTGCCGTAAACCAATATGACGAGTTTTTAAAATCTCGTGGGCAAATTGTGGGCAAGTAACTTTAAAGATACGCTAAAGTCACTTGTCACGATAGGTTTCAAACTTAGGTTTATAGAACGAACGATTATCAAGTGCAAAGACACGCTCAGTGTATTCGCCTGGTTTTGTGCGTCCTAATGCGCGGTCCATCATGTTCATTTTTGCATCTAAGTTATCGATGTAGTGCAGAATTTCTGCTTCTTTCACTAATGGTGGTTTTGGGCTACCCCATTCTGCTTTTCCATGATGGGAAAGGACGATGTGCTGAAGGATTAATACTTCTTCTGCATCGATTTGCAGTTCATCTGCTGCTTTACCAATTTCGTTCACCATGATAGAGATGTGGCCTAGTAAATTTCCTTCTAACGTATACGTTGTAGAAATTGGGCCAGATAGTTCGAATACTTTACCAAGGTCGTGTAAAATAACGCCCGCATATAGTAAGTCTTTATCTAACGATGGGTATAGAGCTGATATAGCTTTCGCTAAATCTAACATTGATACAACATGATAAGCTAGTCCAGATACGAACTCGTGATGGTTCTTTGTCGCTGCTGGATATTCTAAAAATTCGTTTTGATGCTTATTTAACAAATGTCTTGTTAGACGCTGTATGTTCGGGTTTCTCATTTCAAATATGTATTGCGTAATTTTCTCAACCATATCTTCTTTTTTTATTGGAGCTTTTTCTACAAAGTCTGAGATGTCTGTTACTTCATTCTCATTCGCAACACGAATTTGTTTCACACGTAATTGAATACGTCCTTTATAGTTTAGAATATCTCCAGCTACTTTAACGATTGTTTCCGCTACATATTGTTTCTCAACTTCTGGCGATACGTCCCATAGCTTTGCTTCAATATCTCCACTTGGATCTTGTAAGATTACTGTTAAAAACGGCTTGCCATTGCTTGCGAGACCTTTTGTCGCTGTTTTAATTAACAAGAAAACATCGACTTGTTCACCAACTTCATATTCTACAATTTTCTTTTTCATTCGAATTCCTCCACCAAATCAGTTACTTTTAGTATAGCATACTACAACTCGTTTTCTTTACGCTTATGTGTTAATTTTATAATCTCATTTTCTGTAAAATACGTTAATAAATGCGCATGGCACGTAAAGAAGATAACTTGTCTATCTTTCGCAATTTCCTTTATAAGTTCAATCGTTCGATTCGTCCTTACCGCGTCAAAATGTACGAAGCTATCATCAATAATAAATGGATAATCATGCTCAAACGTTTTCGCTAGCGCGAATCGCAATGATAAATATAACTGCTCCGCTGTCGCTTGGCTTAGTTCATGACTGTAAAAACGCATACCATCGTTACGTTCGACAATGAAAGGTTCCGCTTCTGACGGTGAGAATATTTTACTATATCTCCCGCCTGTTAAATACACGAAATACTCTTCGGATTTTTGTAAAATACGCGGCAAATGCACTTCATGATAATATTGCTTCGTTTTCGTTAATACTGTCTTTGCGGCCGCATATGCAGCCCACTTCTTCACTTGTTCACGCACTTGCGCTTTTTTCATTTCCCACTCATGTAGTAAATCACCATACGTACTGCCTTCTTCTAAATTCGCAATTTCTATTCGATGCTTCGCAATACGCTCTGTCAGTTCTTTCTCTTGCGCCAGACAGCTTTGCGCGGCTGTGATTTCTTGCTTTAATTTTTCATCATAACCGTCAGCCTCATAATGCTCAGCTAATGACAAACTCGTTAAGCGCTGTTCTAACAAATCAATTTGAGGTAATAAACGCCCCACTTGCTTATCCGCGTCTTCACGTTTCTCTGCCAATTTTCCTGCTTCTAAAAACATCTCTTCATCTGTAGATTCTGCGATATGCCATAACCCATCTCGCTCTACTAGTAGTTGTTTTAATTGCTCTTGCATGAACTCATATTCTTCTTGCCATTCCGCCAGCTTCTCTTTCAGCTGCTTACAAGTTTGGCGCTTCTCTTTTTCATTTTGCATACGACTTTGCGCCTCATGCAAATTACTATACTCTTTACTACCGATAACAGTTTCTAGTTTATGCTCAAAGTGCGAAATCATTTCATACAATGAAGATTTCCGCTTACTTTGCTTCTCTAAATCACGATATAATTGCTGCATTTTTTCAATACGCTCAAACGCTGGCAACATGTGCGCATATGTAAAAAATTCAGGGAACATATAGCGCGTTTTATACGCATCTACTTGTTCTCCTATTTGGAAAGTTTCTCTCTCCCATTCTTCATAAGATGAAACGACTTTATCATAAGCACGTTCCATTTGTTGTAATTTATAAGACTCTCGCTCAAATAACTTTCGAATCTCTTCATCCTTTTCTAACTGATAACGAACGGACATCGCCTCTTCACTTTGACGCCCGCCAGCACTTTGCTGAAGAGTAAGAAGCTCTTCTTGTAATCCACCCGAAGGATCTTTATATAAAACGAGTGCTAAAACAATCCCTACAAAAACAATCACACTAATAAATAACAGCACGCGGTTATCTATAAATAGACTCGTGAATAAAACAAGCGTGTTAATAAGAAGTAAAAGAAGACAAATTCTTTGCCACTGTTTTTTCTTTTGCATAGCCGCCCCTGTTTTTTCCTCATACTTACGCTTCATTCTCTCTGCGCCCATACCGATAAACGCCGCATCTTGAAATGATTTTTCTTTCTCAACTAACGTATTTCGTTCTTCATCAGCTAACATTTGCTGACTTATTTGTCTTATATTTTCTTCTTGCTCTTCTAATTGCTCCTGAGCCGTTTTGAAACGTTCATCAAGCTGCGTTTTTTGCGTTTCTAACTCTCTCGCTTTTTGCACCGTTTGTGTAATTAATTCTTTCGTCGCTAAACTTATATCAAATGAAAGAACAGTCTCTTGTTCAAAAGTAGCGCCAATTTGTTGCTGTAATTCTGCGATTTCTTCTTTTATATTCGCAATACTTCCCGTCATATCACGCATTTCTTGGCGTGCATTTTCATAAGACATATGCTGCATACGAAGTTCTTCTACATAACTTTCTTTTTGTAAAAATGCTTCATCTATTTCTGTGGAATCAATTTCTGATTGCACTGTTTCTATCTTTTTTTGAAGTGAATCTACTTGTACTTGGAGCGGTTCTATCTTTGCCTTTACCGCCTCATAGCGCGCCATTCCGTTTACAGGAAACTGCCCGTTCTCGCTTTTCAACACTTTCTCGTGCGCACTCTTTTCAATAACGAGAGGCTCAAGCGCCGCTAATATTTCATAGTCTTGCTTTCGTCTTTCGGCTGACTCTTTTTCCGCACGAACAGAAGCAAGTTTCTCTTCACTTTCTTTTAACTGCTCGACCTGTTTTTCATACGTGCCAATTTTCCCTTGCCACTCTTTCATCTTTTCCTCAATTTTCTTCATCTCTTGCAGTGACACGTTAATTTCAGGATTACGACCACTCGGCTTAAAACGCTGATTCATTTCTTTTTCTAATTTTTTATCTAACTGCAATAACGCATCACTCCCGACTGCGCTGGCCGAAAATAAATAATTGCCGATATCCGCTTCGCCGAGCTGATGAATATTTTGAAGACCATGCATATCAAATGAAAAAACAGAATCAAATAAGCTTTCATTCACACCGCTTAATATATCGTTTAAAATAGCTTCGCTGCCAGTTTTCCCGTCCTCAAAATAAACGGTCACCTCACCAACTGCCGTCTTTGGCAATCTTTCAATTTTCAAACGGCCGTACTTCTCTGTTCGAACAGTCATCGCTCCGCCGTACTTTCCGCCTTCTTTCGGTTCATAACGGCGTTGTCCTCTCGTTGGAAAACCGAATAAAATACTTTTCATAAACGAGCGAATTGTCGATTTCCCCGCTTCATTTTCACCGTACAGAACCGTCAGCATTGACAGATCCATTTCCACATTTTCTAGTTTTCCATAGCCATAAATATGGAGTTTTTCAATTCTCATTTTTTATCCCTCTCTTGCTGGAATAATTGCTCTAAAATAATATTTTCCGCTTCCTTTTGAATCTCTTTCTTCTCTTCTTCCGTAAAAGCTTCAATACTATTACGTGCTACAGGAGATGTCCAAATCGTGGGCAATACTCCATCCATATTTGTGAAAGCTTCTAACTCTTTCAGCACACTACCGACGAAATGATTTTCTTCTTTCAAACGTTCAATTTCCGCAAAAGAAACCGTCTCATTTTTCCACTTCATCGCATACACAAAGTCTTTTCGCTCTTCGCCAGCTGCTAAAATATGAAAAATCTCTTCCACGCGCTTGTCTTCACGCAAATAAGGAGAAAGTGGCCCCTGTCCTGTAAATACGACAGTTAAAAGCGTGCCTTCCTCTTCTCTTCTGCATTCATTCATCGCAGTTGATGCGCTCGTCATAAGATCATCAACAGTTTCAAGTCCATCGATACTAACTTCAATCTCATCCCACACAACATCCGCCGTATGGAAAAACGAACAATGCGATCCTTGTTTCGTGAGTTCAATAAGATATGCACCTTTCTCGCCGGTCTCCTTACGATGACGCCCTTGTATATTACCTGGATAAATAATGTATGGCTCTTCTGATAAAATTTCACGTTTATGTATATGGCCAAGAGCCCAATAATCAAACTGCTTTTCCTTCAGCTCACGAATTTGAAACGGTGCATAACGATTATGTTCTGCATCCCCTTCCACACTTCCGTGAAGCATTCCAATATGAAAAGGCGCATCACTCATTTTCGTATACTGCACTGTCATATTATCCGTTACCGCCTGCTGCAAATAACTAAATCCGTAAATAGAAGCTACAAGCTCACCATTTTTATAAAATGATTTCTCTTCTACATAAGGCTCAGTAAACACATGAACATTTTCCGGAAACTCAATTGCTGCCCAGCTTCCCCCTAAATGATCGTGGTTACCGTGAATAATAAAAACGGGAATATCGTACTGCGAAAGTCTCTTCATTTGCTCACGCACAAACACTTGCGCTCTCAAACTTCTCGTCTCCGCATCATACAAATCCCCGGCTAGTAATACGAAATCAACGCGCTCTTGAATCGCTTTATCAACAATACGCTCGAACGATTCAAACGTACTCTGCTTCATTCTCTCCCAAACAGACTGCGCAACATTCATCTCCATCCCTTTAAACGGACTATCCAAATGTAAATCAGCCGCATGTATAAACTTCACTTGTTTCACAAATAACGATCCTTTCTATAGTTCAAAAGTTTCATCTTATCCGCATGAACACAAACAATAAATGCTCAATTGGCGAAAACTAGTAATAAGCAGGAAATAAAAAATCCCCCACTGATTAAAGTTTCACTTTACCCCGTATTAACGGGCAGTAGGCAAAGAAGCCAATCTGAAAGTAAACTGCCCATAAATACCCGATTGGTTCAACTAATAACTAGTGGGGATGAAAAGACTCCCCACTAGTTAAAGTTTCACTTTATTGTAACACGCAATGTCATATATTTCTTTGCATATTCTAGTGATTTATGCCAAAATAGTTATAAGATTCTGATTTTTATTATTGGAGGGAATTTTCATGGGAGTATACGTTCTAACAGTCTTTGAAAAAGATGGTTCAAAAGCATTAGACGAATCATTCGAGGCAGCAACTGAAAAAGAAGCGAAAGCAAAAGGTGAATCTATTTTACAAGAAAAAGGATTGCATGAAAAAACACATCGCTGCACATCTTCTGCAGGTAAGCTCGTTTTATTCCAGCGCTAAAAAAAGAAGCGTCATCCGCTTCTTTTTCACTCTACTATATCTTCGTCACACCACGTAAACACCACATCTAGAATGCGATTACCGATACGTACGCGTTTATTCCATTTACCTGTTTGGATCTGATGTTGCAATTCCGCTTTCATCTTTTCCGTCCAGTCGTGAATCGTGTCACTACGGTCGTACGGATATACGCCTGGAAACTCTTCCTGCAGAAGATGCAAGCTCTCTGCATCAAAATGAAAATGGAAGAAGTAGTTTGCTGTAAGCGATGGTTCTTGCAATCGTAAAAAATGATCATCAACTTGCTTTCTATTTCTATAGAAAGTAAAGATATTCACTTTACCGCTCGTAATTTGGTCAATTTGAATTTCGTGCTTCTCTATAATCACGTCTTGCCCACCTCGTTATATACTACCCTTAGTATATATGTCTTTTGCAACAAAGTTAACCATTTTCGCGCGAAATTCATTTCCTTCATTATATTACCCGTACCTCCAAGTACAATCAGGACAAATAAACAAAGTTGAAGGGGAGCGATCACATGTATTTCGGAAGCAAAGGTTGGTATGTAAAAGAACTTAAAAAATTAGGGATTCGTACTTACGAAGGTAAAAAACTAGAATCTTATCGTACACATATTTTATCTAGTTTACTTGAGAGAATGAAGAAAGCTTCGGCTTAATAGATGTAGGAAGCGACTACGGTTGCTTCCTTTTTATTTACTAAATAAAAAGGAAATCATCATACCTTAACTTTTTAACTTTACCGTTATACTTCCTTGATAGAAACCGCCCATTATCAACTGAATCTCTAGTACCAAATACTCTTCCAGATAATCATTTGTATATATTTTAAATTCTCCACACTTATTAACCCGTCCGCTTCCAACATACATATCACTACTTGTTATGACAATTGTTGAATGAGGTTCTGCACGGCCCAATATACGATTATTACTATAGTCCAAAGCATCCACATTTATTTTTTGATGAATATTATTAACTGAATCTCTACATTTATTTTCACACAAATTAACATTGCTTTCTTCTGCCCTCGAAAGTGCTCGATTCCCGCTAGTCTTTTCTGAAGAGAAAGCAACATTCCCCAGCCAACTAAACCTATCAAATATAGTAATAGGTAGAAACATCTACGTTAACGCCCCCATTCTTCCAATACTTCCTTCTCATTTTTTATCAACTACAGTCTTTTAATGAGCCTACAGCAATACGTTTTATGTTGGGATAAAAGAAAACAGCTTTGATTTTCCATTCAATTTCGCACTGTTAATTTGTACAGAACACATAGAATACTGGTTTTCACCCCAGATGTAATGACAACACTACACAAAAGAAACCACGGTCCATTAAATGTAAATCCACCTTCAAATATATTAATAATAATTATGTTACCAATTATTAAGAGAATCCATGAAATGAAATACTGTTTTCCATTTGTAATATATAAAATTTCATCCTCATAACAGACTGTAATTCCCCCACCTTGCCAAACACCAATAGCGAAAGAAATAAGCGTAACTGCCAGTAACTCTGCTTGTAAATCCCTAGTCATTGGTTGCGGCGCCATATAAGTAATAATCCCTATCATCATGAGAAAAGTTATAATATCTATCCAGTTTAATTTTCTTTGTTTGCTTTGCAGCCAAATAAAGAAAATTAATACAGGAATTAAAAGCAAAGTTTCCATTTAATTATTCTTCTTCCTTTCCTACATTAGAAACGTCTATAATTGTAATGCAATTAGATTGTTCTTAAATCTCTCATACTTTCTGAAGCATAACATGAGAAAGAAATAAAAAAATCGTACAAAAGGGCAAGCCTATAATGTACGATTGGGCATATATAATGTTTTAAAAATGAATTAACTTCCTTTCAATAGATACAGCTACTGCTTCTGACCGTGAATTAACACCTAATTTATTGTATATATTTGTTAAATATGCTTTTACCGTTCGCTCAGCTATTCCCATATCAAATACAATTTCTTTATTCTTATATCCGCGCGCAATAGCTTTCAGCACAAACAATTCTTTAACCGTTAAGTTATTTTTTGCAACCTTATCAGCATGTACTTCTTTCCTTTTATACTTCACTATCTTTTCCATAATATTTGGTTGTAGTAAAATCTCACCTCGAATAGCCGCTTCCAATGTTCGAAACAAATTCTCACGATCCGTATCTTTTAGCAAATATCCTTTTGCCCCTAACTCAATTCCCTTTAACATTAATTCATCTTCGTTATAAGTAGTTAATATAATAATCGGCGTATGATTTTGTTTTTTATTTAAAGCCTCAATTGTTTCTAAGCCACTCATTTTAGGCATATTTAAATCCATTAAAATGACATCAGGTTTCTTTTTTTCTATGAAAGAAAGAGCTTCTTCTCCGTTTGCAGCCTCACCTATAATTTGAAATGAATCACTCGTTTCTATTATTAATTTCAGACCCTCTCTCACAACGAAATGATCGTCTACAATTAATACGTTATGCTTCATGGCTATCTCCTTCTTTATTTATAGGCACTTGAATATACACTTTCGTACCCTTCATCTTTTCACTCAATATATGTATTTCTCCCTTAATCAATCGAACACGCTCATTTAAGCCAATTAAACCATAATGTCCAGGATTCTTACCGATATATCCAGTGTCAAAACCAATTCCATTATCTTCAACTTCAATAGTAAGCTTTTCAAGGTCATCGATATATTCAACTTTTAAATTTACATCTGTTGCCTGTGAATGTTTTGCGATATTCGTTAAACATTCACTAATTACATATAAACAGTGCTCCTTTACTAAGCTTGAAATATGCGGGGGGCTTTGAATAGTAAATCTCACATGTATAGAAGTAGCCTCAGAAAAACGTTGAACCTCTTCCTCTACTGCTTCATTAAATGAATTGGTAGTATGACGCAAATCATCAATAACCAACCTTGCATCATGTAAAGTTTGTCTCGCTCTTACCATAGTTTGTTTCATAATCTCTTGAGATCGTCCTGTATTCCCTTTTTGCATATGGGCATCTATTGCTTCCAATTGCATAATTAAGCTTGCTAAACCTTGCGCTAACGTATCATGTAAATCTCTTGCCATACGCTGCCTTTCATTAGCTAATGTCAATTCTTCCACTCTCATATATGCAGACTCTAACTCTTGAATATAGCTCTGTATACGATTACGTGCATCAAATTGCTGCTTATTAATATAAGAAAAAGGAATAATAATTGCTAATACTAAAAGGAACATAGAAATAAGAATAGCTACTTTATTCACACCATAATTGATACTGATTGCAGTACAAAATATGGCATACATGAGAGTAAAAACTGCCATTACTTTAAATATATTGTTATAAACATATAGACTTTGGGCAATTAAAATAGGGGTTAATCCAACAAAAATAGCTATTGAACCATTTGGTACAATAAATGCAGCGAGAAACACAATGAAGAGTTGTACAAAAAAGAAGTACAATAATTGCCTATTCTTTAATGAACTCGCATACCAATGAAAAATAGTATGAATAACAATGACTATTGTAAAGAAGAAACTATCCATAGAGAAAATATTATTACGAAATTCTAAAAGCATTGAAGCTATATATACGAGGGTAATCCATAAAACAATAAACCTTCTTGGAATAAATACCGCTTCCAATACATTTGTATCCAAATCTATATTTGAATTTATTTTTTTCATATCCGACCTCCACCATTACATTATACTATACAAGATGCGACTTATATTTTGATAGGTTACTGATTCCTCTTTATCCTCATTACCGAATACAAATATGAAATATTGCATATCGAAATGCATTGATGTATTTGTAAACGCTTACTATAATGATGATATAAAGATTCATTACATCTTACTATTAAAAAAAGGAGGCAATCATATGGAAATCGCAATGGCAGTTTTAAAATTCGTAGGTGGAGTAATTCCATTGGTTCAAGAACTTTTAAAAGCATTCATGTAAGGTTATCATTCAGCAATTATCTATAAGAATTATCATGCAAATGATCTGTATATCAAAACAAATTGATACACAGATCATTTGTGTGAGTAAACTTTAAACGAGAGCTATGTATCCTAACAGAACAATAATGATACATCTATCTCAAGTCGGAAAAAGGCGCTCACAAGGGCGTCTTTTTATTATATTACTATGTATTCAGGAAATCGATTTTACAATCCATACAATGCTACATAATTCATGTATCTTTTTGAAATTTGCACAATAAAAATCCCCTCAAAGCATAAACTCCAAGGGTCGAGCCTATTTTTCATTAAATTTTTTAAACACAGCAATACCGTTTTCTACGATTTTATCAAATGTATAAACGAAGACTGTCTGTTCCTCTTTATTTAGTGCTAATGAAATAATCATTTAAACTGAAAATGCTATAATTAACCCAATCAAACTAAGGGGGAACGTTTATCTTGCACGGAAAATACATTCAATTTCATGAGTTTGGTAACCCAAAAGATGTATTACAAGTTGAATATAAAAATATAGAACCATTAAAAGATAATGAAGTTGTAGTTCGTATGTTAGTTAGACCGATTAATCCGTCTGACTTAATTCCCGTAACCGGAGCGTATGCACATAGAATCCCTTTACCTAACATCCCTGGTTATGAAGGGGTTGGTATTGTAGAAGATGTAGGCACGGGCGTTACTAGAGATCTTATCGGCAAACGTGTTTTGCCATTACGCGGAGAAGGTACTTGGCAAGAGTTCGTTACAACATCAGCTGATTTTGTAGTCCCTATCCCTGATTCCATTGATGATTTTACAGCGGCACAAATGTATATTAATCCCCTTACCGCGTGGGTCACATGCACAGAAACTCTAAACTTAAAACGGGATGACGTTTTATTAGTGAATGCTTGTGGATCCGCTATTGGTCATCTATTTGCTCAGTTATCAAAAAATTTAAACTTCCGATTAATTGCAGTTACTAGAAACAATAAGCATACTGAGGAATTACTTCAGCTCGGTGCTGAATATGTAATAGACACTTCCACTACCCCGCTGTATGAAACAGTTATGGAGTTAACAAACGGGCTTGGTGCAGATGCAGCGATTGATTCTATCGGGGGACCGGATGGAAATGAATTAGCTTTCTCCTTACGTCCAAATGGGTGCTTTTTAACTATCGGCCTTCTATCAGGTATACAAGTAAACTGGTCAGAGATTGTCACGAAAGCAAAAGTGCACGCGAATATATTTCATTTACGACATTGGAATAAAGAAGTATCACCATATAAATGGCAAGAAACGTTTCGTCACTTAATTCGCTTAGTAGAAAATAAGCAATTACATTTTATGACTGTACATTCTACGTATGACTTAGCGGATGTGAAAAGTGCGGTTGATATTGTGCAGTCTGCTGAGAAAACGAAGGGGAAAGTGTTTTTGACGAGTGATTAAATACAATTGAAGAAGTCTTTTTGATCGGCCTTTTAAATAGATTAGATAATACATTTAGGAGTACATAATTGTAAATATCTGGTATAATTCTATTAAAAGGCGAAAGGAGATTCTAACATGTGGTTAATTACGGTAATTGCGCCTGTTGTAATAGTCGGAGGAATTGTAGTATTTGTAATTAAAAGAATGGAACATAAATATAACCAAGGCAAATTAGGTAAGAAAAAATCAAAAGGTGCTCAACAATTATTAGATAATTTAATACCTATGGGAATGCTTTTAGGGTGTTTAATCGGTATAATTGTCGACATATTTTTCCCGGGTTATTCGCTGTTTACAGTTGGTTTAGGGGCTGGAATAGGCTATTTATTTGGATTTTTTGCCTATGAAATTTATAGCAAGACAGGAAACGATTTTTCATAATCAAAAACAGACACAATTGTGGAATAAGCGAGGCCAGTACATATGAGTCATATAAAGTGAAACTTTAATCAGCCCGCACCAATCGGGCGTTTACGGGCAGCAGGGCTTCCACCTAACTTCTTTGCTCCAGCCGCATTTTAAGGTGGGAGTCTTACTGCCCACAAATAGCGGGATAAAATATGTACTAGCCTTTCATTTATTCATCAACGTTACCCCCTCCCACTTCAACTACCTAAAAAATAACATTGTCAACAGAACTTAAATTGGTTATCATAAAAGCGAATATAACAGGAGATGAGCAGATGAATATAAACGAAAAGAAATCTTTTTCAAAAGTTTCTCGGCGGAAATTAGTCGATGAAGTGTTGGAACGTCTACAAGAAAAAATCTTTTCTGGCGAGTATGAAGTTGGTGATCGCCTCCCTACAGAGCCGCAATTAATGGAAGAGTTAGGTGTAGGGCGTTCGACGCTGCGAGAAAGCATAAAGATATTAGTACATGCCGGTATCTTAGAAGTTCGACAAGGACAAGGTACTCGTATTGTCTCACTAAATACAACACAAGATTCATTTGAAAAACGATTGCAAGCAGCTAATATTAATCATGTGTATGAAGCAAGAAATATGTTAGATAAAGAAGTAGCGATGTTAGCGGCACATCGCCGAAGCGAAGAGGATCTTTTATACTTAAAAGGACATTTGAATAAAAGAAAAAATGCCCTTCAAGAAGGAAATTATGTAGCATACATAGATGCAGACATTCAGTTTCATCTAGCAGTTGCAAAGGCGAGCAAAAACGAAGTTCTACTTGATTTGTATCAATCTTTCGTACCTGCCCTTCGCCACATTTTAAGCCAATTAATATTAAATACAGTGAACTATGAAGATAACTCTGACATTCATGAAAAATTATTCCAAGCTATTTTAAAACAAAATGCCGAAGAGGCACGAACATTCGCCGTTCAAAATTTGGAGCTGAAATAAGCTCCTTATATATTACACTTAAACATCAGATGATATACTCAATAACATCTGATGTTTAAGAGAGGAGAAAATCAAATTGAAACATCAAGGACGAACTTATTTGTATATACTAGCACTATTTTTTGTTTCCATTAATTTACGTATCGGAATTACATCTATTTCACCTTTATTAGAAACAATCCGACAAGACTTAAATATAAGCAATTTTTCCGTTAGTTTTTTAACAGCTATTCCTGTTTTTTGTATGGGGACATTCGCCTTACTGACTGGGAAGGTCATTAAAAAATATGGGGCAGAAAAAGCAATTATGGCTTGTCTTATTTTAATTGGCTTTGCTACATGTATGAGGGCTTTTACCTTTTCCATTTCCACATTATTCGCGAGCTCTTTATTTATCGGCATTGGAATTGCACTTGCAGGTCCGTTACTATCAGGTTTTATTAAAGAAAAATTCCCTACGAAAATCGGCTTAATGATTGGAATATATTCAGTAGGTATGGGGACTGGCGCTTCTTTAAGTGCAGGATTAACGATTCCTTTACAACATGTATTAAAAGACGATTGGAATATGGCACTCGCTTTTTGGGGTGTACTTACTATTATCGCTATTATATTTTGGTATCCGGTTATGAAACGAAAAAAGAATACGAGTACACAAGATAAAAAGAATAATAGTTTACCTTTAAGAAATAAAAAAGCATGGTTGTTCACAATCTTTTTCGGACTACAATCAGGAATCTTTTATTCTATTACTACTTGGCTTGCGCCAGCAAATCAAAGTATGGGTGTCAGTAGCGAACAAGCTGGTACTCTCATAACTGTATTTACAGTTGTTCAAATGATATGCAGCTTTTTAATTCCAACATTAGCCGATATTTATAAAAACCGAGCACTTTGGTTATTAGGGAGTATATGCTTCGTACTCGTAGGTTTATCACTCATGATATACCCACTAACTACACCATGGACCCCTTCTATTTTACTAGGTATCGGGCTCGGCGGCGTATTCCCACTCGCTCTCATGCTACCGCTATATGAAACAAAAACTTCAGAAGATGCGAGTGCATGGACTGCTATGATGCAGTCAGGAGGATACATTATGGGCGGATTCATTCCTGTCCTAGCTGGAATCACTCGTGACTATTCTGATGGTTATACGCAAGTTTTTATTATAATGACACTTTTTAGCTTAATTTTATTCCTATTAACTTTAGTCATGAACAAAAAGAAAGTAGAAGCGAAAGATCTTATAGCTTAAATAAAAAGAATGGGCTTTTTCCTAAAGGATCATGCTCATTCTTTTTACTTCTACAACTTGAAAACAAAAAAATCCCCTCAAAGCATAAGCTTCGAGGGGTGAGCCTGTTTTTTATTCTATTATATACGTACAGCTGTACCACTTACAGCAACCATTAACATTCCATCACGAACAACTTCATAATCTACGTCAATACCAACGATAGCGTTCGCACCTTTTTGTTTTGCAAGTTCTTTCATTTCATCCATCGCGATATCACGAGCTTCTTTTAGCTTGCTTTCATAAGAACCAGCACGGCCACCGACAACATCACGAACTGAAGCAAATAAATCACGAACAATATTTGCACCCATAATAGCTTCACCATTTACAATATCAATATACTCAATAATTTCTTTACCTTGGATTCCAGACGTTGTTGTTACAATCATGACTGACACGCTCCTAATAACTTATAGTTTTTTGATTAGCTTTCTTATGTCTTTATTATGACATGGAAAAAGTATCTAATCTATTGAATTACCTTACATGAATGTGACAATTTTGTAAGGATGAAATATTATTCTACCTTTTCCTTACAATAACCACCTAAGTTAACAGAATATTGTTATAATTAAATTAGAGGAGGAGATAAAATGAAAAAAATCACTTACATATGTGCTCTAAGTGTTCTATCTTTCACTTTAATAGATTGTACAAGCACTTCTACTACAAATAATACTCCAGCAACTAAGCAAGAAAATACGAAAAATGCCATTCAATTAAACTCTGCAGACATTACCAACATTGAGATGCTTAGAGCAACAAGTAATACTAGTTCCAAATCTCAAACAGATAACGAGGAAATGATACAATCAATCGCTTCAGCAGTCCAAAACGGAACACCGAAAACAATCACACTAGATCAAAAAAAGAAACAATCTGCGCATTCTACTATAACCGTTACATATAAAGATGACTCAAAAGAAGAGTTTCTTGTGTGGGTTGATAATAAGGAACAAATTACGATTGCTAAAGATGAGAAGAAAGATAAAGTAGAAGCTGTGACGGTGAATATTAAAGGCGCTAAGATAATGAAGGATTTTTTTAAAAATGATAAAACATAAAAGGATCCCCATCAACTTAAGGATTCAAATTTAGCAAAAAATTTTGTTCAGAAACACTATAAAATTCCAGCCTAATAGGTCAGTGGCGAGACCGTATATTATTAAACTTAAAATGTTTCAAATCGAAGGAAGACACCTTATAAGGTGTCTTTTCTTTATTTTCAAAAGGACCTGCTCCATTCATAAATGCATAAAGTAAATTGAATCCGTTAAAACACATGAGTGAACCTTTGTCTTCCCCCTCCTATCTAAAGAAGGAACTGTTATGGGCTTTGGTGGTAGTTGTGGCGGCTGTGGCTTCGCTGGAGGATTTGCTTTATTAGTTGTAGTGTTTATTTTATTAATCATCGTTGGAGCTGCTTGCTTCTGCTAAAAAACTATTGAAAAAATCCCCGTGCTAAACAAAAAATAAAATAAGCTGCCCATATGGACAGCTTATTTACATAATTATCGTTATTGGAAGTTATAAGTACAGTTTGTATTATGTTTAGGTAAATCTTAATCTTCATCAAGCATATAAAGTTAATGAAATAAATCAAGTATAATATCAGCTATGTAAGTCTCTAAGAATGCAGCAATGATAATTATAGGTAAAGTTAAAACAACATAAATTTTTATTACTTCTAAAATCTTTTTACTAAGAGATATTCTTTCTTTATCCTTTTTGAATAAATTTTTTAATTTGATTCTAATACATTTATTTAATTCAAAAAGAATGGCCGCAAATAAACAAAAAGCGAAAATTTCAAAAAGGTAATGAGGGATAGAAGAAATTATTATCCCAAAACCTTTTTGAAAATCAGCTTGTAATCC
>NZ_JBFPJH010000329.1:0-3501 GCF_040838255.1 Bacillus sp. C30
GGAGATAAACTCATAAATAAATGCATCAATCTCTTCTTTTGTAATTATATATGGAGGAAGTAAACGGATGATGTTCCCTTGTGTAACGTCAACTAACATCCCTTTCTCCATTAGCTCTACCTGTAATTTCTTTACATTTGTATTCGTATCATTCAAACTAATTCCAAACATCATTCCAGCATGACGTACTTCCTGAATATAATAAGAATTTTCATTCTGAATTTCTCGCAATTTATCATTTAAATATAGTGACATTTCATAAGCTTCTTGCATTAAACCATCGTCAATCAATGTATTTAAAACCGTTAACCCTAAAGCTGTTCCCATTGAAGAATGAGCAAACGTTGTACCATGATCTCCTGGTGAAAATACATCACATAGCTTTTCACCTACAATGATTCCCCCTAGCGGTATCCCGCCTCCTGCTCCTTTACCAATTTGAATAATATCCGGTGTAATATTGAAATTTTGATAAGCAAATAGTTTACCAGTTCTCCCCATACCACTTTGAACTTCATCAACGATAAGAATGACATTATATTTATCACATAAGTTTTGAACACCATGTAAATATTCACCCGATAAAGGGTATATCCCCCCGCTACCTAATACAGGCTCTAGCATAATCGCAATTGGATTTTCTTTAACAATTGTTTCTTCTAATTGCTCTATATTCTCGCGCTCTACTTCATATACAGGAATCGATGTTTTAGGGAAATTTTGATATACACTTTCTTGTCTCGTAAAATGAAGTGCCCCTAACGTACGCCCGTGGAAGCTATTCTTCAGCACTACGATTCCTTCACGTTCCTCATGCGTATTCGCTCTATATTTATCAATTAATTTCAACGTTGTTTCTGTCGCTTCCGTACCAGAGTTTGTAAAAAAGACTTTTCCATTTTTTAAAGAGCAATCAACTAATTTCTTTGCATACTCAATCGCAACTGGGTTTAAAAAATGAAATGGGAGATGCAGAGATTTCGTAACTTGTTCCATTGTCGTTTGCACGATTTTCGGGTGATTATACCCTAATACGTTCACTCCGACACCAGAAAATAAATCTACATACTCTTTACCATCCACATCATAAAGCTTGCACCCTTCTCCTCTTTCTATTGCAACCTTCGTACGACAATACGTAGGCATCATATATTCTTTATCTAATTGAAACCAATCCGACATTTTAAATTCCTCCTAGTTATTTTCCCTGTTTATTTATGTTCATTCTCTATAAAGTCATGTATAAATTCATTTTTAAGATTGTAATTTTAATAGTAATTTTCTTCCCGATATTCATTTTTCCATAATTTCTTCTATTTCAACAGGTCCACTACATACACGTTTTTTTCATCTAGCGGTCTGTTACTATTTTGAACTTTGCGTGTCATACATAATCAAGGCTATAAAATCATATTTAGTAACAATGGAAAAAAAAGATTTGGAGGCTATATCGATGGATGAAAACTATGATAAACAGGGACAATCTTTACTAGGGAAAGGCTTTAATGAAAATGGAGAACGTAATGAACAAGCTATACTTCACTCTCAAACAGTTGGTTCACGTGGACCTATTTTAAAGCAAGATAATGTACTGCACGAGGCGTTACAAGAATTTATTCACGAAAAAATTTTAGAAAGACCTGTTCATGCAAAAGGATTTGGTGCATTCGGTTATTTTCAAACGATATATCCGATGTCTGAACATACAAAACTAAGCTTTTTACAAAATTCTAATGAGAAAATTCCTGTTATGGTTCGATTTTCATTAGCTGTTAGTACGAAAGGAACACCTGATACTTCTAGAAATGTACGAGGTTTTGCTACAAAATTTTATACAAAAGAAGGCGTATTTGATCTTTTATGTAATCACCTTCCTGTCTTTTCTGTTCGTGATCCGATGCGTTTCCCTGAAACTATTAATGCGTTATTGCCTTCACCTAAAAATAACTTAATAGACCCTGATAGATTTTGGGATTTTGTTGCTAGAGCACCCGAATCCATTCATTTTGTTGTCCGTTTATACTCTGATGCTGGTACGGCAAAAAGTCTTCGCCACATCCCAGGACATAGTGTAAATACATATGTTTGGAGAAATGCTCAAGGTTATCGAAAGTATGTAAAGTATCATTGGTATCCATTTGAAGGTGTACAATTCATTACTAGTGAGGAAGCAAATAAACTGGCCGCCGAAAATCCTGATTATAGCGGGAAAGATTTATACGATGCAATTGAGGCTGGTAAAGCAGTGGAATATGGTTTATATGTCCAGCTCATGGATCCTAAAGATGAAACACACCTTTCTTATGACCCTTTAGATGATACAAAAGTATGGGATGAAAAGGAGTATCCTCTTATACCAGTAGGCAAAATGGTATTAAATAAAAATCCTGAAAACTATAAAGAACAAGTAGAAAAAGTCGCTTTCTCCCCTTCTAATTTACTAGACGGTGCAGAACTATCAGATGATAAAATGCTACAAGGTCGTGCTAACATTTATAGTGATTCTCAAAGAAGAAGAATTGGACCTGAATTTCGTAAAATAGCGATCAACCAACAGCAAGATTGGACACCTGCTAATCAAGCAACTAGCGGTGACGGAAGGTACGTTGAAGGAAAACTCGAAAGGACGTCTATAACGAAACAGGACGACTTTAGGCAGGCTGGTGATTTTTATGCGAAGTTACAACCGATAGAAAAAGAACATCTTGCTGAAAATTTAGCTAGTGATTTGAAAGTTATATCTGAGGATATAAGAAAGGTAGTTTTAGGGTATGTTCATGAAGTGTCAGCTGATTTGGCAAAGAGGATTGAGAGTGGGATGCAAAGGCTTTAATAATAAAAAAAACGTCATTTTCAATGATGAAAATGACGTTTTTTTATGGCGAACTTACTAGTGATTTCTATCGACCAATTTACATTTATTTACGAAAACTTTCCCATTCAAGATTTTCGTTACATCATTTTATATTATGGTATTCATTTCTCTTTTTCAGATAATCTTTTTCACATTGTAATGGTCTGTATTCCACGATTTTCCCTTGCTTCTTTTTCGTTTCGGTAACAATCCATTCCCCTTTTTCAAGGTTTAGGCGTTTCATTACATTAGTATCGTCTATTTCTTTATAAAGTAAAAATGCTTCTTGCGCCTTCACAAATAATCTAGCCTCTCCCCTATATCCACCACTATCATAAACTTTAGTTAGCGAATTATAATAAGAATCATTTTCCCTTCCGCCATACATCAAATGCGCAGCCTCTAGGTCTCTTTTACTAATTTCCCAAAAACTATTTTCATCAATCTTTAAATCAAATGTAGATATAATGTCATTCATAATGTTTTTCACATACTTTTCATCACGAATTTTACTTTCTTCCAGACAATCTGAAGATAACCTTGGTGCATTTGACTGAGAATGTACCACATGCTGTATAGATACGCACAAAATAAATACACTTAAAACATACAATAGTTTTTTCATATTTAAGTATCACCTCAAATGA
>NZ_JBFPJH010000330.1:0-3460 GCF_040838255.1 Bacillus sp. C30
GTATAGTATACAGCGTGTACATCATAGAATTTTGTTTTTTATCGCTCGTTTTCCAGGGCTTAGTGTAAATGAGCTGCTATCACTTTTAGAAATAAGTAAACAAGCTCTTCACGGACCGTTGCGCCAACTGTTAGATAAAGGACTTATTGAGAGTAATGAAGCTGCACATGATCGTCGTGTGAAACAGCTGTCTTTAACAGAAGAAGGAACAGACTTAGAGAAAAAACTGAGCGATGTTCAAAGGGAACAAATGGGAGCTATTTTCTCACAGTTTGGCGAATCATGTGAAGCAAATTGGCATCAAGTTATGAATGAAATGGCAAATAGCCGTTCAGGATTTGATGCATGGACGTCTAAGCGTGAAATACCAGTAGAATAAAAGATAGAAACAGTATCTTGTTTTGTAGTTTGAAAAATCATAAATTTTTATCTGTATATTTGGCAACTATGGATAAAAAATTCACATTGCCAAAAACTTTATATGTGTACGTATTGAAATTTTAAAATTCATATTTCCGAGAGGGGAATTATAATGATAAAACTTGTACTCATTCGTCACGGACAAAGTTTGTGGAATCTTGAAAATCGATTTACAGGATGGACAGATGTGGATTTATCAAAGAATGGATTAAGTGAAGTGAGAGAAGCAGGAACAATATTAAAAAAGAATGGATATACATTTGATGTTGCGTATACATCGGTACTAAAACGAGCAATTCGTACATTATGGATTGTACTGCATGAAATGGATCTCACTTGGGTCCCTATACATAACTCATGGAAGTTGAATGAACGCCATTATGGTGCACTACAAGGATTGAATAAAGACGAAACTGCAAAAAAATATGGAGATGAACAAGTTCATATTTGGAGAAGAAGTATAGATGTGAGACCGCCTGCACTTACTGAAGATGATCCTCGATATGAGGCGAACAATCCAAGATATAAAACGTTAAAAAAAGATGAATTCCCATTGACTGAATGTTTAGAGGATACGGAGAAAAGAGTAGTTGATTATTGGCATTCAGAAATTGCACCGTCATTAAAAAGTGGTGAGAAAGTAATTATTTCATCGCACGGTAATACAATTCGTTCGCTAGTGAAATACTTAGACAATCTTTCAAGTGATGGTGTGGTTTCATTAAATATTCCAACTAGCATTCCGCTTGTTTATGAGTTAGATGAAAAATTACGTCCGATTCGTCATTATTACTTAAGTATGGATGGAGAAGTACCTGAAGGGGAAATTCCGAAACATATTTCTTTTTAACATGAAAATTTGAAACGCATGCTTGTCTACATATACAATGTAGATTCATGATAAAGTGAAACTTTAATCAGTGGAGGGTGTTCATCCCGCACTGATTATTAGCCTTCACCAATCGGGCTTTTATGGGCAGTTGATCCCTCACCTAACGTCTTTGCTTTCGCTGAATTTTGAGGTGGGGGGTCTTACTGCCCGTTAATGCGGGATAAAAGACGTGGCCTACTTCTAATGTATATGCGATGTTGCTAACTTTAGAAGGTTGTCCACGTCTTTTGTCATAAAGAGAGCTGTTTGTGCATGTAATGGTATCGTGAGTAGTTTTGGAATGGAGGGTGATGTGATTGACGATCTCTAACATTCGAATTGGCTTATTTATTTTAGCAATCGTCTTTATTGTTCTTGTTTTCTTTTATTGGAGAAATGAAGAGTTGTATGAGGAGAAGAAACAACGAATTCGAAAAACGTGGTACGGTTTGTTCATAACATCAGTCACAGTTTATTTCACGATAAAAGGAATAGATTTAACCCTCTGGAAAAATCTTTTAATGTTTACTGCGATGGTAATTTTCGTTGATATTGCATTCATTTTGACACCAAATATTTCAGAAATATGGGGCGCAAAATTCAGCGATATTGGAAAGACAGTCCAATCAATCAAAAGGTCATTAATTGCTTCAAAAGCAAGAGGAGAAATATATACGACAATTATTCAAAATGTGAATCCAACAGCCTTTGGGACAATGGAATGGCAAACGGAAGAGGAATATACAAAAAGCTTAAACTCATTTTTAGATTCATATGGGGAAAAGATTGGTGCGAAAATTGTTGTATTTGAAGCGGTGAAGGAATTAAATACAAACTTTCGTGGTATCCGCTCTCAATTTAGTATTATTGTTCCATTAGAACACATCGAGCAATTGAATGAGCAGAAAGCGGTGCAAGTAGAAAATGTCGGAATTATACCAGCAAAAATAGTTAGTGATGTTTTCATTGTTATTGATGGGAAGAAAAATAACCTTCAAGATCGAGATTTTGAAAATGTATATAATTTAACAATTCATCATAGTTATTTTAGTAAATAAGGACAGAATCTTTTTCTGTCCTTTTCACCTATACATAAAGGGAGAACAAATTCAGACAAGCTTGTATAAAATTGGACAATCATTCCTACACTAGCACGTAGAGGTGATTGTAGTGATAAAAGATTATGACAATGATTTTTTTAAAGAAGATAATGAAGATACAACAGATTTCTCTTTAATAAAAGGAGATACTTTGCAGCAAGTAGAAGAGTTAGAAGAAGAATTAAAAAGAAAATGATACGTGTACACTCTGTCTGCATTTGCTATATAATATAAATAAAAGGTTGTATCTTTTTGAAAAGGGGGAGAAGAGATGGCAGAAGTAAATGCTCAAAAATCTTCGTTTTTTAAAACTAAAAAAGAAGAATCAAATACAGATTTCTCTCTTGTGAAAGGTGCATTAACAGAAAATATAAATCGTTTAGAAAAACTTATGGATAGTAATAGTTCGAAATATGCTCGAGTGAAAAAAATAAAGGAAAATGTATAAGAGCATTTTCCTTTATTTTTTATTTTGCATTAAACTTTTCTTTTACTTTTAAAGGTAAATCCGCTTTTTGAATTTCTTCATAGGATTTTACTTCAATCGATGATATTTCATTTTTATCTTTATTTTCTTGGTCTACATAAATGCACAAAAATGCCTTTTCATTTAATTTTTGATCGTTTGATTGTTTTTTACTTCTAAATGTAATTTGTTTTCTTACTCCATCTTCATCATATGCCGGCAATGTGTAGTTCCGTAAGTTTCTACCTTCTATCTTTTCAATAAACCCTTCACCTTTTATCTGTACGTAATATACATCCTTACCGATTCTATTTAGAGAAGCTCTTTCACACCCGATAGTTAAGTTGCAAAATAATAAACTTAGTGTAATAAAAGATAAAAATTTTTTCATTTTCATTATCTACTTTAAATTATGTATTTAAAGTATACGGTTATTTTTTAAATAGAAAAATCGATTTTGATTACAGCACTCTTACAATCTTGTAAGAGTATAGCTTATTTACACTAAATTAAAAAATATGAGAATGGAATGAATAGGTTATAATGAATTTTTGAAATCTTAAAATAAAAGTAAAATAATGAATCATGGCATAATAATAAAGG
>NZ_JBFPJH010000331.1:0-3445 GCF_040838255.1 Bacillus sp. C30
TAATCAGTGGGGTTTTGTTCATCCCCCACTGATTATTAGCCTTCACCAATCGGGCGTTTATGGGCAGCAGGGCTCCCACCTAACTTCTTTGCTGCAGCCGAATTTTGAGGTAGGAATTTTACTGCCCGGCAAATAGCGGGATAAAAAAGCCAAGATTCTAAATTAAGAATCTTGGCCTCTTCTATTATTCTTTCGGAGCAATCATTTTTTTCGGATCTACAATCTCATCAAATTGCTCTTCTGTTAGTAGTCCAGATTGCAATGCTGCTTCTTTTAAAGTTAACCCTTCTTTATGGGCATGCTTCGCAATTTTCGCGGCATTTTCATACCCGATATGTGGGTTTAGCGCTGTTACAAGCATTAATGAACGATTTACATTTTCATTAATTACTTCTTCATCTGCTTCAATACCAACTGCACATTTATCATTAAACGAAACGGTTGCATCAGCTAATAAGTGAGCAGATTGCAGGAAGTTGTAAGCAATAACTGGTTTGAATACGTTTAGCTCAAAATTACCTTGGCTCGCAGCAAATCCGATTGTTGTGTCATTCCCCATAACTTGTGCTACAACCATTGTTAATGCTTCACTTTGCGTTGGATTTACTTTACCTGGCATAATAGAGCTTCCTGGTTCATTTGCAGGGATAATAATTTCCCCAAGACCACTTCGTGGACCACTTGCAAGCCAGCGCACATCGTTAGCTATCTTCATTAAATCAGCAGCTAATGCTTTTAATGCTCCATGTGCAAATACAACTTCATCATGGCTCGTTAACGCATGGAATTTATTTGGTGCAGAAACAAATTGTTTACCTGTAAACAGACTAATTTCTTCCGCTACCATCTCACCAAATTTAGGGTGCGCATTAATTCCAGTTCCAACCGCAGTACCACCAATTGCTAATTCTTTCATATATGTATTGCTATCTGCAATCATACGCTCTGTTTTTTCAAGCATACGGTGCCATCCGCTAATTTCTTGTCCTAACGTTAAAGGTGTTGCATCTTGTAAATGCGTACGACCGATTTTAATAATATGTTCAAATGCAGTTACTTTTTCTGCTAATGTTTCTTTTAATTTCGTAATAGCTGGCAATACATGATTTTCTACCGCAATTACACACGCTACATGAAGTGCTGTTGGGAACGTATCATTGGAACTTTGAGACATGTTCACGTCATCATTCGGATGAATATGTACGTCAGATCCCTTTTCTTTCAAAATTTGATTACTGCGGTTTGCAATTACTTCATTTACATTCATATTTGATTGTGTACCACTACCGGTTTGCCATACGACAAGTGGAAAATGTTCATTCCATTTTTCTGCGATAACTTCATCAGCAGCTTCCACAATTGCTTGCGTCTTCTCTTCTGATAGTTTTCCTAATTTTTGATTACTAAGCGCTGCACTCTTCTTTAAAATCGCAAATGCTTTTACAATTTCAAGCGGCATATGCTCTGTTCCAATCGGAAAATTTTCCTTACTACGCTGCGTTTGTGCTGCCCATAATTTATCAGCTGGAACTTTCATTTCTCCTAATGTATCTCTTTCAATTCTGTACTCCATTTTTTCATCCCCTTGAAAATAAAATACCTACATCCTTTATTTTAACAGACTTTCCATCAAATGATAAGAATTCTCATTGATACATATAAAAAAATTACCTTCCGCCACCGCAGAAGGTAATTTTTTTATGATGCTTGCTTTCCTTTATCCGCATCATCTACATACCAAATGAACTTGCCTGTATATCCATAAATAACTGCTAAAATGAGTGATACGAAGCTTAGCCACATAAATGGAACGTATGATAATGTTGATACACCTAAAATACCAGCCATAAAAATACCATTATCAGACCATGGAACCATACCAGAAGTCAAAGTTCCACCTACTTCTGAGTTACGTGCTAATACGCGGCGATCTATTTTTAATTTATCATAGCTTTCTTCCATAATTTTTGGTGTTAAAATAAGTGATACGTACATCGCACAACCAAATATGTTAGCTAAAAACGCAACGATTAATGTAGACAATGTTACATTACCTGCAGAATTTAATTTCTTCTCGAATTTCGATACGATTACCTTTAGAACACCTAACTTTTCAAGTAATCCACCAAAACCTAAGCCGAAAATAATAACGGCTACTGAACCAAGCATACCATTAATTCCACCACGGTTTAATAACTTATCGACAAACTCGACACCAGATTGAATTGAGAATCCGTTATATGCTGTTCCAATTGCCTCTCCAAAGTTCATTCCTTGGAAAAGTGTTGCCCAAATTGCACCAATTAAAGCTCCCATAGCAATTGTTGGCATAGATGGTTTCTTCATCGCCAATAGCACAATAACAATTACCGCTGGAACAAGCATCCATATTTTAATATCAAAGTGCTTTAATAAAGATTCTTTTAAAAACTCAACTCTATTTAAATCTACATTATCCCCGCCATACATCCATCCAGCAACAGTAAACATAATGCTGGTAATAATATAAGCTGGAACGTCTAATACGAGCATAGCTCGAACGTGAGCAATAACATCTACTTTCGCCATAGAAGCTGCAAGAACTGTGCTATCAGAAAGTGGTGATAATTTGTCTCCGAAATAAGCTCCTGAAAGGACTGCACCCGCAACAAGCGGAAGTGGTAATCCAAGCCCTTCACCTATCGCCATCATAGCAATACCTGCAGTTCCAACTGTTCCCCATGATGTTCCTGTCGCGATAGAAGTGATTGAACAAATAATTAAAGTTGCCAATAAGAATATGCTAGGGTGAATGAATTCTAATCCATAATAAATTAATGTAGGTACAACCCCACCAGCAATCCACGTTCCAATTAAAGCCCCAACTGCAACTAAAATAAGAATTGCTTCTAATCCATTAGAAATCCCTTTCGTAATTGCATCTTGCAATTCTTGATAACGAAATCCTAATCTTAATCCAAGCGCAATAACTAAAAACCATGAAATAAATAGCGCTAATTGAATTGGGAGATCAAAAATCGTTTGGAAGGAAAAGACGACAGCAAGAAATAGGCATAAAAGAATAATAATTTCTAGCATCGATGGTAATCTTACACTTTTCATTTTTTTCTCTCCTTACAAGTCGATAACATGATATATGTTGTCTTACGTGTATACTGTATACAATCAGTGTAGACAAAACAAAATTTTCATATTATTTCGATTTATTTTTTCAGTATAATATATACACAACCCTTTCTATTGTAAAAGTTGATGGCGCTTTTCGCAATGGAAAATAAAAAAATATTGTATTTTTATTTATTTTAGAAAGAACTACCTAATAATAACTTTTTTAATATTTACCACAACAAAACTTTTTACTACTGTCTTCAGCCCATATGTAGTACTATATTTCCTCATAACAAAAAGAGCACACATCATTTAACCGATGTATGCCCCTCTTTTA
>NZ_JBFPJH010000332.1:0-3437 GCF_040838255.1 Bacillus sp. C30
AATGACTCGTATTGAGTTCGTATGACGATGGATTCAATATAATTCTTCATTTACTTCTCAAACAGCTCGTCCACTGTTGTTTTGAAGTATTTTGCTAGTTTTTGGGCTTCTTTTAGGGTGAAATCACGGTTACCGTGCTCCTTGGCAAAATAGGTTCTTGATGAGATATTAATCAAATTTGCTGTTGCTCCTTGTGTCATGCGTTGTTCTTTTCTAGCGATGAATAGGTTTTTGTGCATGGGTATCGCTCCTTTTACAATTAATGATTCAAACACTATATAAACCCTTGATTTACATGATGTTCAAAAAAAAAGTTCATTAGGATTTTCTTCCAATGCTTTAGCAATTTTTTTGGCCAATTCTAATTTCAAATTTCGCTTATTATTCTCAATATACCAGTAATGCATTTTAGTAATCCCAACTTTATCCGCGACTTCTTGATAAGTCATTTTCTTTTCTAGCCGCTTCTGTCTCAATTTATGCAACTTTTCCATCCTCCCTTGAGGTTCCTAAACACACAATATCATAAACCTAAGGTTTATTCCAATGTTTTTATGAAATTTTTGTTTATTTTTTAACTTGACGTAAACAATTAGTTTACGGCATTATTAACTATAGATACAAACACTTGAGGAAGAGGTGTTCCAATTGATCGGAGATACAATAAAAAAATTACGAAAAGAAAATAAACTAACACAAGAGCAATTAGGTGAAGCCATTGGAGTTTCTAAAATGGCTATTTCGTATTTTGAAAAAGGGAAAAAGGCACCCGGAAGGGAATCAATCAGGAAAATTGCTGATTATTTCCATGTAACAACAGATTACTTATTAGGAAGAGCCAATTCGTCAGAATTTACTAACGATAAAAATAAAATTATTACTGACGAAGGAAAAAATATAATGGCCATTATTGAAAACCTATCAACTGACGAACGTAAAAAAGCTTGGGAACAATTAGAAATGTACGTGAATTATTTACAATCAAAAAAATAATAAACCACACAAAAAATCAGACTACCCTTTTAGGCAGTCTGATTTTTTGTATTATTCTCTTTTTCTATGTATGAACCACTCAAACAAATTTTCATAATATCTTCCGCTTTTGGAGATAACCCCGCTTTTAAGCTCAATTTTACTGCCATTTCTGCCAACTGTTCCTTTTCCATCTCGCATCCCCCAATGTTATTCATATAACATCCTCCTTTTCTATATAGAAAATATTAGGTGGAAAGGTTTTGCTAATTTATCATTATGCCTTTCCAATCTCTATAAATCAATAATGACACTTCCCATAATAGGAAAGTGTCATTATTTAATCTCTTTATTCTAATGTTTTATAACACCCTAAATCAGCCACCACCAGGACCTGGATCAACATACTGTGCTTTTATTTCCTTCTTATCCGAATTAATATTATAATTTGCAAAAGAAAAAAAAATCCCAAAAAACATTGCACCTGTGACTATGATACTTAACACCTTATTTCTCATTTACCATTACACCCCTTTACTGATATTATAGAATGCCATCGCTAATTCAGGTAACTGAACGTAAAAATAGTCCTGGGCCTTATAAAAGCTCTTCGTGGACTGAATAAAATATTTTTCCTCTCCTGTAGCTAACCCCATATAATATAACTGGAAACTACTTAGATACCCATTCTTCTGTTCTAACTCCTTTAATAGCGCAATAGATATATCTAGCTTTCCTAATTTAATATATAAAAAAGCGCGCTCAGCTAAATCTTTGATATCTTCTGGGTCTATAGTATGCAAATCGATATTATGATATATTTTTATGAATAACAATGTATTTGAAATCTTCTTCTTTCGAATTTTGAACTTCTTATTGCTACATTCGCCCAACACCTCAATGGCTTTATCTATGTACATTTTAGCCATGAAATAATCTGTAAGTGTATAGCTTTCTGCAAGTTTACAATAAGCAACTGCTTTAGTACTATCGTATGGGTTATTGGGGTCATTTATTATCTCAAAACATAACTCTCTTGCTCTCTCTATTTCGTTCCCATGAAGTGTAGTAAAGATTTGCATTTCTCTCACTTTAATATTAAATGAAGCCTGCACTGTCTTACTACTGACTTTGCTTATTTCTGGAATTAATTTTTGTATATACTTTTCCATCATTTTATAATTTTTAAAACCTAAAAAAGAGTAAATCATTGCAAAATCAGATATTACATTAAATTCACAAATATCGCTTTTTTCTCCTTGCAAAATTTTTTTTACGTTCTCAAAGAAATGATCTATTGTTACACTTTCCTCACTTCTCCAACGAAATTGCTCATATAATGGCACTAATTTTTGAAGTGTACTTGTAATATCTGATTTATTAGCAAGTGCTCTGATATCCTCTATAATTAATTCCTGTAATTCATACTCCCCACACATATCTAAAACCTCTAAAGCCAACAGCTTGTTTTTAGGTGTTAGCTCAGGAATCATTCCTCTCACAAATTGTTTACGCAAATTTAACCCTTTGGGCTCGTATAATCGAAGGGAACATACAAAATGCATAAAATCAAAACTTGACACATTTGAAAAATAATTGTTAATAGTCGTATGACTTATACCAAAGCGTTTAGCCAATTGGCGATTAGTAAATCCCTTTTCTTTTAGTGATTCATTCATTTGTCTCAAATTGATCTTCATCCAATTCCTCCCCTCAAAGCCATAAAAATTCACCATCCTATTTTCTCAACCTCTAAACTGCACTACGAATGATGAATGTCTGTTAAACTGAGAAGGAACTCGTATGTAGCGAAGTGTTTCCTAAGGTAGTGTTAGGATGAACGGTGTGAGAGGCTTTGCAGGAATCACCGCTTACACACGCTCTGCGAGTTTTTATGTTCAAAGCTATAATATTTTTATTATTCCGTAAATTTTCTTTATATCTATTTCGACAAGATTATACCACGAGAAATCCTCCGTAACATCCCTATATAGTATTTCTCAAGTTATACTGCAACAAAATATGCAAAATTTATAGAAAACTCCCTCATTTTCTATTTTATTTTAATTGGTTGAGTACACAACCAGCCATTTTTACATTTTTTTCGCCCAGCCAATCTGAAATTCACGAAAAAAATTTCTCGAAAATTGTCGTAAATTGTGCGTTATACTTTTATATAGGTATGGAGCTTTTCCATACAGGGTAATATATTATTAAAATTAAGGTGGTTCAAGTCAAAGGTGAGGCTCTCAATTTATGTTGAGAGTCTTTTCTTTTGGTAACAAACAAGCTATAATCTACTCAATAAATTGAATTATCAATCTTTACAGGAGGGTTTCCTATGGTTATCTACAAAGATAAAGAACGAGGAACATATTTTTTCGTTGTCAGAGTCCGTCAGTTTGATGGTACTCAAAAACAAGTAAAACGTCGTGGATTTAAAACGAAAAAGGAAGCACGTGAAG
>NZ_JBFPJH010000333.1:0-3433 GCF_040838255.1 Bacillus sp. C30
ATTAATACCTATTTTTACAATTATCGGAACGTTAACGTTAGGAAAAATCAAATGGGGGAATGTCGCACTTGTTGATCCTGATAAAGTAACATTAGTTGCATTAGCGTTAGGGGCATTACTCGCATTCGTTGCGGCGATGCGTATTACAAAAGCGAAAATAACAACGCCTGTTCAAGAAGGAAGTAGGTTACTACAGGCTGTCGGGTGGGCAGTTATTTTACCACAAATGTTAGCAGCACTTGGCGGTATTTTCGCGAAGTCTGGCGTTGGTCAAGTTGTTTCAGATTTAGTCGGACAAGTGTTACCGACAGAGTATCCATTCGTTGCTGTTATGGCGTATTGTTTAGGAATGATGCTATTTACAGTCGTAATGGGGAATGCATTCGCAGCGTTTGCAGTAATCACTGGCGGAATCGGCTTACCTCTAATTGTACAAATGCACGGAGGGAATCCAGCTATTATGGCAGCACTCGGTATGTTTGCTGGATATTGCGGAACGCTGCTTACTCCAATGGCAGCAAACTTTAATATCGTACCTGCGATGCTTTTAGAATTGAAAGATAAAAATGCAGTCATTAAAGCACAAGTACCAATTGCTCTTTCAATTTTTATCATAAATATGTTTATAATGTACGGCCTTGTATATCGTTTCTAATTAGGAGAGTGAAACTATGAAAACAGTATTATTAACAGGATTTGATCCGTTCGGGGGAGAAAGTATCAATCCAGCTTGGGAAGTCGCAAAAAGTTTGCATGAAAAAACAATCGGAGAGTACAAGATTATTAGTAAACAAGTTCCAACCGTATTTCATAAATCGATACAAGTATTAAAAGCGTATATAGAAGAACTGACTCCTGAAATGATTATATGTATTGGACAAGCTGGGGGCAGACCAGATATTACGATAGAGCGTGTAGCAATTAACGTTGACGACGCAAGAATTGCTGATAATGAAGGGAACAAGCCGGTGGATATGCCAGTTGTAGAAGAAGGACCTATTGCGTATTGGTCTACACTTCCGATGAAAGCAATCGTGAAAAAACTTCGCGAAGAAGGTATACCGTCATCTGTTTCACAAACCGCAGGTACATTCGTTTGTAATCATTTATTCTATGGTCTCATGCACGAACTAGAAAAACATGATAAGAAAATAAAAGGCGGATTTGTTCATATTCCGTTCTTACCAGAGCAAGCGAGCAATTATCCAGGGCAACCGAGTATGTCACTTTCTACGATTCGTAAAGGGATAGAGTTGGCAATTGAGGTAGCGACGGAAGTGGAAGTAGATATTGTAGCGTGCGGCGGTGCGACGCATTAAGTAAAAAGCATGTTAATTAAAGAGGGCTGATGCAGCCCTCTTTGTGTGTTTGTATTTTGTAATTGAAGATGCAGTATAGAATATAAAGGGAAAGGTTGCAATGGGAGTATTCTAACAAATATGGAATTGTTCCAAATAAAAGGCAACTTTTTAAATAGTTTCTTAATGATGTAGAATTTTCGTCTATATGAATGGATAAAAAGTTAAGTTCTGATAAACTCAAAGATATACAAAGTAATGATTTTAAAATGGTGTGATAAAAATATCACACCATTTTTATGTAAAACAAACAGAGTGAATTTTTTCCATTAGTAAAGTATAACTGGGTAAGAGATAATCATCAGAATTGTTAATTGTACTATGATTTATCAAAACTGATAAATTTAAATATAAGTACGGTAAGAATGCAATATTTATCTAACCTTTACAAAAAAGAGTAACCCGTTTGGCTACTCTTCACATAGAAACTTGTATTTGTTCATTTCAATAAGAGACCGTTATTGAAGTCCCTTCATGAAATTTTGGATTTTTGATGATAATGTAAACAGCAGGATGCTAACTAAAATGGAGATAGCACCAATAACACCAAAGTAAATTGCTTCTGTTGCAGGATTATACAGTTTAACAACTTGGGCATTTATTGCTTGCGCAGACGCAGTTGATAAGAACCATAAGCTTATGGTTTGCGAAGAGAAAGCAGCTGGAGCCAGCTTCGTCGTTATTGATAACCCTGAAGGAGATAAACAAACTTCTCCAATTACAATTAAAAAGAAGCTAAGGACTAACCACATAGGATTCACTAAAGAGTGAGTACCGTTGATTAAAGCCGGAATAATCATAACTAAGAATGATAAACCTGCAAATAGCAATCCAATAGCGAATTTTTTTGCCGTTGAAGGCTGCTTCTTGCTTAACTTTATCCAAACCCATGCAAAAATCGGGGCAAGCGTTACGATAAAGATTGGACTTAATGATTGGAACCAAGCGGAATGCAATGTAATTCCATTGAACTGTAATTGAGTTCGTTGATCCGCGTATGTCGCTAAGATAATAGCACCTTGTTCTTGTATAGACCAAAATATTGTAGCTGCAATAAAGAGTGGTATATACGCAAGAAGACGAGATTGCTCTACTTTTGTTATTTTAGGACTACGATACATATAAATGAAATAATAGGCTGGAATAACAATCCCTAAGATACTAATCAGGAATGTAAAACGATTTATAGTTAACAACCCAGTTGGAATTGTAACCACACCTAGCAATGTTAATACAACCAGACCAACACTGAAATACTTAATAGTCTTTTTTCTTTCCGAATCTGATAATGGATTAGGTACTTGCGTACCGACTAGACCAAGGTTTTTCTGTTTTGTTCCAACAAATACCCCTAACCCAATTGCCATACCAATTGCCGCAACTCCAAAACCAAGGTGGAAATTATATTGCTGACCTAATGTTCCGACAACTAAAGGTGCAAGTAAGGCCCCTAAGTTAATACCCATGTAGAATATACTGAACCCTGAGTCACGACGCGCATCTGTTTCACTGTATAAACTTCCTACGATGTTCGATATGTTAGGCTTTAACAACCCTGTTCCTAGAACTAAGAAGACCATAGAGATAAATAACGCACTTTTACTACCCGGTAAAGCTAAAATAAGATGGCCAATCATAATTAAAACGCCACCAAAGAATACGGTTTTACTTGGACCAAATAAACGATCCGATATCCATCCACCGATAATACTAGACATGAACAGTAAGGAACCGTAAATTGCCATTATCGAGGTTGCGGTAGATTGATCAATTCCTAATCCACCTTTTGCGACCGAATAGTACATATAATAAAGTAAAATAGCTCTCATTCCGTAATGAGAAAACCTCTCCCAAAACTCAGTGAAGAATAAAGTGAATAATCCTTTTGGATGCCCAAAAAATCCTGTTTGAGGAATACTTTGAACAAGTTCGTTTTTTTCTTTCATAATGTTAATATTACCCCTTATTAATTTTTGATATTATACAAGTATAACTTAAGAGGCTCCCAGTAGTCCATAACTATCTAAGAACCTGTCTAGAATCTTTTTAATAAAATCGCCACGCCTGCCAATAAG
>NZ_JBFPJH010000334.1:0-3420 GCF_040838255.1 Bacillus sp. C30
GTATTAAAAGTGTCAAAGCTTTCTTGGACCAAGTAAAAACAAAGCCTTCGCGAAAATCGTTCCAAAACCCACTGACTAAAGCATCACTTTATCGTAAAACATAGGTATGTGAAATGTTTTTAATCCATTTTTATTATTAAGTAACGATGTGGTATTACTTTAGTTTTTGAATATTTCTTGATGGGAATATTCCTCTTTGGTTATAATCGATTCAACAGGAAAATAATATTAGTGATGATATTGATGTGTTATAACCGGAGACCATCACTTAACGAGGTGAGTGATATGTCGGGGAAAATTCCGGGTGTGAATATGACGACGTTGAGCGCTTTATCTGAACCGAATCGTATGAATATCGTTGAACTCTTGCGTGACGGTCCCTTAACCGTTGGGGAAATCGCCGAACATTTGGGATTAAGGCAACCACAAACTTCGAAACATTTAAAAGTGTTAAGCGATACAGGGATTGTGGAAGTGCAGGCTGAAGCTAATCGCCGGATTTACAAGCTCCGACCTGAGCCTTTCCAAGCACTTGATTGTTGGGTGCAGTCATTTAAGCGTGTGATGGAAGAGAGATTCGATAATTTAGATGAGTATTTGAAGGAATTGCAAAAAAAGGAAAAGTTATAAAATTAGTTCATATTTAAGGAGGAATTAACATGTCAAACAATACAATGGTATCAAGAGTAGAGAACGATCGGGTATTGGTACTGGAGCGTGTTTTCGATGCACCGCGTGATCTTGTATTCAGTATGTTTAAAGAAGCAGAGCATTTGAAACACTGGTGGGGGCCAAGGGGCTGGGAAATTCCAACATGCACTGTCGACTTCCGTCCGGGAGGCGTTTGGCACTACTGTATGAAGTGTGTCGATCAGAACCTGGGGCAATTTTTTGGTATGGAATCATGGGGCAAAGGAGTTTATAAAGAGATTATTGAGCCAGAGAAAATTGTCTACACCGATTACTTTTCGGATGCTGAAGGCAATGTAAATGATTCTATGCCGTCAACCGAGATGACATTGGAATTCATCGATTTAGGTGGAAAGACAAAGCTAATAAACCGTGCTGAATATGTTTCCGAAGAAGCTCTTAAGACTGTTATGGACATGGGCATGCTACAAGGTATCACCGAAACTTGGGATCGTTTGAACGAGCGATTGGAGTCGCTGAAATAGATTTTTGTACCGCAACTTTATTTTCGGTGATAATTAGGTGTAAGTGTATGGAGTTTAATAAAAATTGTTTATAAAGGAGCGTTAAAATAAATGATTAATAATGTTGGTCAAATCATGTTGTATGTAAATAACCAAGATGAAGTGAAGGAATTCTGGACAGAAAAAGTAGGATTTATTGTAATTTCAGAGGAAGATAACGGTCAAGGAATGCGATGGATTGAAATTGCTCCAACTAAAGAAGCTGAAACAAGTATTATTCTCCATAATAAGGAGCTAATTGCTAAAATGCAGCCGGAGTTAAATCTTGGTACACCTTCTTTAATGTTCTTCTCAAAAGAATTCGATCGTTTATATAGTGATTTAGTAAACAAAAACGTTACAGTCGGAGAAATTGTAAATATGCCTTCAGGTAGAATATTTAATTTTGCAGATAGCGAAAATAATTATTTTGCGGTAATGGAAAAGAAGTAAATTTCAATTCAATTTATGAGTGCGATGCTTGAATAAAGGCATCGCATTTTTTATTTTAAAGATATATTTTATTCCTTAACATAAGTATAATTATATGTTCTTATATAACGATTAAACGGTAATAGAGTATGATATAGTTACAACAAAGGGGGCTTAAAAATGGAAGTAATTCACGAAAGAGCAAAGTTACGGTTAATGGATAGCAATGATGTCGAAAAAATGTTTTCAATCGTGGAAGGAAATCGAGACATTTGGGCGTATTTAATCTCTAAAATGGATACTGTTCAAGATATGCAGCAATATGTTCAAAAGGCGATAAAAGCTTATGGGGCAGGGAAGGATTTGCCATTTGTTGTTGTGGATCAAAAGACAAATGAAATAGTAGGGAGTACACGCTTATATAACATTTCAGTTGAAGATAAGACGGTGGAATTAGGGAAAACGTGGTATGACCCAAGTGTGCAACGTACGAGTATGAATACGGAATGTAAGTACATGTTATTACAATATGCTTTTGAAAAGTTGCATATGCGGAGGGTACAAATTAAGACGGATGCACGAAATGAAAAAGCACAAAGAGCAATTGAAAGACTCGGCGCAGTAAAAGAGGGTGTACTTAGAAACGAAAGAAAATTACCGAGTGGACATGTTAGAGATGCAGTTGTATACAGTGTAATTGCAAATGAATGGCCAGCTGTAAAGGAAAGGTTATTAGAAAAATTAGAGTCATATAAAGAAAAACGATAATTCATATTAAGAAAGGTGTATTGATCGTCAAGATGAAAAATATACCTTTTTTCTTACAAAACAGTTACTTCTTTTGTTTCATCATTCCATTATGATAAAAAATTCGTTACAATGTAGTTGTATGGTAATAAACTTATAAATTACACAAATGTAATGAAAACCGCAAACGAAAAATGAATTGATAATCCTCAATTTTAAATGAAAACCCTTTAATGCATATATATGATAAGGGAAATTCCTTCTTTTAAACAAATTCAAACAAAATGATTTGATATATACGTTTTTATATAGAAGTATGGATGATGTACGGAGGCAGTTATAAATGAAAGAAAATAAGAAAAGTAAGAAAAGAAGAATCTTGCAAGTATTCTTGCTTATGATTTGTTCTATTATGTTATATGTAAGTTATGCAGCTTACGATATTTGGAGTTATCGCTTTAAAACAGATGATGGTGTGAAGACAGATGCTGGTATCGTGCTGGGAGCAGCTTCATGGAACGGAAAACCATCTCCTGTATTTAAAGAAAGAATTAATCATGCAATTTCCTTATATAAGAACGGTAATATTAAAAAGATTATTTTCACAGGTGGTACAAAGTTTGAGGCAGAGCTTGAGGAAGCGCGTACTGCTAGAGTGTATGCACTGAAACATGGTGTGAAAGAAGAGGATATTCTAATTGAAACAAAATCCCTTTTCACAGAGGACAATTTAAAGAATGCAAAGCAAGTTGGAATAGAGAACGGAATACGCACATATACGATTGTGAGTGATCCACTTCATATGAAACGTGCAATGAAAATTGCAAAACATATTAAAATTGAAGCGTATGCATCACCAACTCCAACGTCAGCGTATAAAACGTTAGATACAGAAATCCCTTTCTTTTTTAAAGAATTATGCTCGTATATTGGATATGTAACCTCTTTGCCATTAAAGGCATTGAAAGGGGATTAATATAAGAAAAGAACCTATCTTTTTTATAGGAACTTTTCTTATTGTTCAAAAGCATTGTATTTTTATCGGAAT
>NZ_JBFPJH010000335.1:0-3400 GCF_040838255.1 Bacillus sp. C30
CCCTTATTACTTCATTTTTGTAATCTAGTATTATCTCATTAAAATGCTCATAAAAAATAAGCCTGCGATTTACGCAGACTTATTTCACACATTCTTCAAAATGTTCTTGGAACCATTCTTTATTAATATCTCTTCCGATGAAAACTACTTCGCTTACTCGCTCTTCGCCCTCTTGCCACTCTCTATCGTACGAAGCAGCAAATAACGTATGCACACCTTGGAAAACAATACGTTTATCTACCCCATCAATAGATAAAATTCCTTTGTAGCGATATAAATGCTCCCCTAGTTCCTGAACGACAGCTGACATCCATTCATTCAATTTTTGTAAATCTAACGGACGTTCTTCACGTAGTACAAACGATTTTACACCTTCTAGATGGTTATGTTCTGTATGAGGGTAAATTTGCAGCGTATCTTTCGTTTTAAACGTTTGAATTTGTAATAACGATGGAATATCTACCTCACAGTTAGTCGCCTCGATTAACTTTGCAGTCGGGTTAATTCCTTGAAGTTCATGCAAGAGATTTTCTTTCTCATTTTCTTCAATTAAATCTAATTTATTAACTAACACAACATCAGCAAAAGCAATTTGTTCTTTTGCTTCTAGTCCCTTTTCAAAATGTTTATGTATATGATAGCTATCTACAACTGTTACAACACCGTTAATTTGATATGCAGATTGAATAACTGGATCTAAAAAGAAAGTTTGAATAATCGGACCTGGATTTGCAAGACCTGTTGTTTCAATTACTAATCCATCAAAGTCCATTTTCCCTTCTGCTTTCACATCCAGTAATTGTTTTAAAGCAACAAGTAAATCTTCACGCACAGTACAGCATAAACAACCGTTTGTCATTTCCATAATTTCTTCTTCAACATTCATAATCAATTGATTATCAATACCAATTTGCCCGATTTCATTTACAATCACCGCTAATTTCTTACCGTGATTTTCTGATAAAATACGATTTAATAAAGTCGTTTTCCCTGATCCAAGAAAACCAGTTAATATTGTTACTGGAATCATCCCTTACATCTCCTTATAGCTCTATGTTTCTACATTATAGCATATAGAAAAAATCGTTTTTGTAGCAAAACATATTTATTGTATGTACGACCCTGTAACTATATAATAATACGTAGTAAGAAAGCCTTTTCAAAAATATTATTCATTCATATAGGGGGTACTTATAGTGGAACGAGTTCAAATGGCCGAAACGCTAGAATTTTCTCGTATTATTCAAGGTTTTTGGCGTTTAGCAGAATGGAATATGCCAAAGCAAGAGTTACTTTCTTTTATTGAAGACTGTATGGATTTTGGGATTACTACTTTCGATCACGCTGATATTTATGGTGGGTATACGTGTGAAGGATTGTTTGGAGAAGCGTTACAATTAAAGCCTTCCTTACGCGAAAATATGCAAATCATCACTAAATGTGGAATCGCTCCCCCATCACCTAAATTTCCAGAGCGATATGTTGCTCACTACAATACGAGTGCTGAACATATCATAAAGAGCGCGGAGGATTCATTACAAAACTTACATACAGATTATATTGATGTATTGCTCATCCATCGTCCAGATCCATTTATGGATCCAACTGAAGTGGCAGAAGCGTTCTCACGCTTAAAGCAAGAAGGCAAAGTTCGCCACTTCGGTGTATCTAACTTTTTACCTTCACAATTTAATATGTTAAGCTCATATTTAGATTTCCCGCTCATTACAAATCAAATTGAAGTATCTGCGATGCAAATGGAGCATTTTGAAAAAGGTACGATTGATTTATGCCAAGAAAAACGAATCAATCCAATGATTTGGTCACCTCTTGCTGGTGGTGAAATCTTTACTGGCCAATCAGAACGTGCCATACGTGTACGTGAAACTTTACAAAAAGTTGCTACTGAACTAGGTGTTACTAGCATCGATACTGTTATGTATGCATGGTTACTTGCTCATCCAGCTAACATGATGCCCATTGTTGGCTCTGGTAAATTAGATCGTGTGAAAACAGCCGCTCTTGCTACAAAAGTTAACTTAGACCGCCAACAATGGTTTACAATTTTCGAAAGCTCTAATGGACATCCTGTACCATAATAAACAAAAAGAAGAGCTGTTTCTTTACAGCTCTTCTTTTTCATATGTATTTCTCGTCATTGCAAATACACACATATCCCTTAATCCATTTCCATCTACCGCAACACTCGCGCTTTCTAAAGTACCCTCTAATTTAAAGCCTAATTTCTCTGGTATCGCTCTACTCTTCTTATTTAGAGAATCACAACGAATTTCTACGCGGTTTGCTTTCAATTCAGTGAAAGCATAATCTGTTATACCTTTTGCAGCCTCTACCATATAGCCCTTTCCACTAAACCTTGAATCAATCCAATACCCGATTTCAAATTGAGGTATATCCCAATTAATACGATGTAATCCGGCAGATGCAATAAATTCACCTGTTTCGTTCGAAAAAACTAGTAATCTCAAATCCTCACGCTGCAAAAATTGAATATGCGATTTTCTAATACTCTCTTCTATTTCTTCCTCTGTTTGCTCTTTTTGTGCAAAGACCATCCAAGGTTTTAATTCTTGTATTGAAGCTTGAATTTGCGTCATATACAACTTTACCATCACCTGGTTTTGGCATTCGAATAAAAAGCCTGTCAGTATAAAATTCAGAAGGAAAATCGAATAATAACGGATTCACTGTAAACACTCCCTATAATTCTTTTATATATAATAATATCCATCTCAAGTTATACAGTAAAGAAATTTCTGAATTTTAAACTTTTTGATCATTCACTTCCATTGCTACACGAACTCCAGATTCAATCGCACCTTGAATCCATCCGTGATACAGCGTTGTATGATCACCAGCAAAATATATTCTCCCCTCAGGTTTTACAATGACTGGCTGTAATTCTGATTCTTGGCCAGCTTGAAATAGTGCAAACCCTCCAAGCGCATATGGATCTAATGTCCAACTCTTTGATATTCCAGACATGAACTCATCATATACTTGACCACCTAATATTGTTGCTAAATTTTGTAGTGTGTAATAGATACGATCCCCCTTTGATAACCCATCCCATAACAACGCATCATAAGACCATGTATAGCTTCCTAACATCATAGCAGGCCCTTTCTCTCCGATTCCATGGCTTGGATAATACGCATAACGTATAGGAAGATCTGTTATAATTCTCCCACCTAATTGCCCTTGTTCCTCCCAAAAACGACTTTTAAATTGAATTCCTATTTTTGTAGCTGGCATATAATGCAATTCGCGAATTGTTTTCCACTTCGCATGAGATATCGAATCAAATGGATCTACTTCTACAAATCGCATTGTTGAAAAAGGAATTGTAACAATAACTAAATCCCCTGTAATACTACTA
>NZ_JBFPJH010000030.1:0-25412 GCF_040838255.1 Bacillus sp. C30
AACATACACTAATTATTTTTATTCGTCAATTCATTTTTCATGAGAAAAAATATTTTTTTTTTGCTATGATACAAATAGTTGTTTACAAAAAGGAGCATGATTTTATGAATATCGGTTCTGCGATTCGTGAAATTCGTCAACGTAGAGGAATTACGATTGCCCAAATTTGTGAAGGAACAGGTCTTTCTAAAGGCTTTATGAGTCAGGTTGAAAACAATAAAACATCACCATCTATCTCAACTTTAGAAATGATCGCTAATTTTTTAAATGTTCCCCTTCCATATTTATTGTTAGAACAAAAAGATCGTTTAAAAATTGTAAAAAAAGAAGAGCGTAAATACAGTGTATATGGAAAAGATGAACAAAGAATTGAGCATGTTGCGGAGCAAGGTGGTCTCCGCCTATCTCTAGTAGAAATTTCTGCCGGATTCCCGAAAGAAAATTCACCAAATGCTCATGAAGGTGAAGAGTGTCATCTTGTATTACGCGGAAAACTAGAAGTTCAACATGGAGAAGATATTGCGATTGTAGAAGAAGGTGATTCTTTCTCTTGGAATGCATGCGTTCCTCATATTGTTCGCAATATAGGTGAAGAATCTGCATTATTACTTATCTCTAGTCATGCGGAAAATCGAAAACGTGTTTACTAAACGATAAAAAAGAAGCCTGTTTCGTAACAGGCTTCTTTTTTATTCCCTTATAATTCCATAACTCGTCCCAACTAGTACGGTCTTTTCATGTTGATTGCGATAAACTGACTCAATTGAAACTTTTTTATATCCTTCCATTTGCTCAATATTTGTTAAAGTTAATTCACAAGTAACCGTATCCCCTGTAAAAACTGGTCTAATAAACTCACTTACTAATTCCCTCGCTATGTAATGTAACTCTTCGCCTACTTTCGTCCCAATGCTAGCAGTCAATAAACCATGGACCATTAATCGTCCATTCTCATCATATTCCATATGATGTCTACCTTTATCGCCTGTAATATTTGCAAATTCAAAAACTTCTTCCTCGGTAAATCTTCTTTCGTATTTAAATATATCCCCAACTTTTACATTCATTTTTATCCCCCGTTTAATAAACTGAATTTTCTTTTATTTTATCACAAAATGAGTCTCAGTTCAGTTTATATTATTAAAATAGCAATCCTTTTTCTTTATTACCTTATAAGTTATCGATGCCCTTCCTTTTTTGCCACTTGATACCCATAGTACGCACATGTTCCATTTCTTGATAACTCTCTTACTTCAAAATCACAACTTCTATAAAAATCAAAATTGTTAGCGGACGTATGCGCAAACCAATCGCCATGCGGAAGCTTTTGTAAACAAAGAGCTACAAGTTTCTTACCTAACCCTTTCCCCCTATACTCACACTTCACAACTAAATTTACTATGTTAGCAACCATGATTTGATCAGAAATCACTCTAACCATCGCGACCATTTCTTCTTCATCCCAAATTGTGAAAGCCCATGTTGAATTTTCAAATGCAATCGTAAACTTTTCAATTTGCCAAGAAGGGATATTATCATTACTCCAGCCAGCATCTTCAAATAATGTCTTAATCGCATATGCTGGCACTCCATTCGTTCCTTCACGAATAATTAGTCCATTATGATAAATATACATGTAATCCCTCCCTTTATTTTTTATATACCATTCTCCCAAAAATGCAATTCACCTTTTTTCATCCAACCCGCTTAATGGAATAAACGAGAACATCCATCTCATGAAATGAAGTTGTTTTCTCATAACTAAGCCCTGTTTTTCTAGCAACAAATATTGAAGCTGGGTGGTTCGGATTAATAAGTGAAATTAATTTATTCATTTGTAATGCTTGAAAACCATAGTCTCGAAATGCCGCCGCAGCCTCTTTCGCATACCCTTTCCCCCAATACTTAGGAAGTAGCCAATAGCCAATCTCAATTTCCTCTTTTCCATCTACCTTCTGCTTGACAAGTCCTGCATGACCAATTCTTATCCCTGTTTCCTTTTCAATCATTACAAATAAACCGAGACCGTTTTTATAATTTGGAAGTACCCTCTCCTCCAAACTTTTTTTACATTGCATAAATGTTTTTAACGTTCCATTTCCAATATAGCGCATTACCTTCTCATCCCCCCATAAAGAAGCATAAAATGGTAAATCATCCATTGTATATTTGCGAAATTGTAAGCGATCTGTATGGAACACTCTTTTATTCACTCCCATCATTTTGAACCTCATTACATAACAACATATTTCAAACTACGTAAGTGTTGAATAATTCATATCAAGAAATTCACCAAAAAGAAAGAAAATTCATTCTTATAAAAGTGTATTATATCAAAAAAAAGCAGTAGACAAAAGAGTGTCTACTGCATCCATATCATAACTAGTATAAAGAAAACTACAATTGAGGGGGTGTAGGATTTTCAAATATACTAGATACTTATCCCGTTCTAACGGGCGGTAAACCTTCCAATCCTTTGAGTGGAAAGTTTACCGCACATAAGAACTTTGCGGTCATTAAGAAAGCACTGTTAAGTACTCAAATACACGCTGAGCTTTTTCTCCACCCATTCGTGCATGTTGAAGAAGAGAGATGCCATGTGGGCCAGATGCACGTAATGCTTCTGGTTGTGCTACTAAAATGGCTTGTACGACTTCAAGTTCACCCAGCATAGCTGCTGCAAAAATATCCATCCGAGCTCCCTTTTCCAGTAAATAAAGAGCAATATCTTTACGGCCTACATGGGCCGCTGCTCCTAAGGCACTTTCCCAATCTGAGCCACCCCAATTATAAGAAGCATGAAGTAAGCTTGGTGATTCGGCCAAAAGCTCCTGTACTCTTTCTAGATCTCCGTGAGCTGCCATAACAAATTCCCTTACTAACTCAGTGGTAATACGCTCTTCTGTTTGCATCTCTCTTCTCCCTTTTCACAAATTCGTTTCGGTGTAAAAAATGGCTTGTCACTCCCTTGGAATATATCAACTTCAATTCCAAATACACGCTGAAACATTTGATGACATAGTACTTCTTCTGGTACGCCATCATACTGAATCTTCCCTTGTTTTAATACGAGTAAACGATCGCTATATTGAGCCGCTTGATTAATATCATGTAAAACCATTACAATCGTCATACCAAACTCTTCGTTTAATCGTTTAACAAGTTCCATTACTTCTAACTGATGGACGATATCTAAAAAGGTTGTTGGTTCATCTAATAGTAAGACATTTGTGCGTTGTGCAAGCGTCATTGCAATCCAAGCACGTTGTCTTTCTCCTCCTGATAAGGATTGTAAAAGACGATATTCATACCCTTCAAGCTTTGTAACAGACAATGCCCAATCAACAATTTCTTCATCTTCTTTATTTAAGCGACTACTCCATGATTTATGAGGACCTCTTCCGAACTCTATTAGTTCTTTCACTGTTAAATCTAATTGATGATCGTGCATTTGTGGTAACATCGCTAATTGCTTCGCTACATCTGCACTCTTCATCGTATAAATATTTTCCCCATCTAAAATGATGTCTCCTTCGCTTTGTTTAAGTAGCCGTGCTATTAAACGAAGCAAAGTAGATTTCCCCGATCCATTCGGACCGATTAAACTAACGATTTCTCCAGCTTTAATATGTACATTCATATTTTGCATTTGAAATCTTTCAGAATGTGCGTAAAACACTTTGTTAACGGAAATCACGTTGTTTTCCTCCTCTATGGATTAAATATAAGAAGAACGGACCACCTAAGAAGGACAATAAAATACCAACAGGCAATTCGATTGGATCGAACCAACTTCGAGCTATCGCATCCGCAAAAACAAGTAATATCCCACCGCCAAGGCATGATAATGGCAGTAAATATTTATAGTCATTTCCAACTAATAAACGTAACATATGCGGTACAACAAGACCGACAAATCCAATAAGACCAGAAACACTAACTGCTATTCCAGCTAACATTGTACTTACTACTATTAAATAAAACCGACTTCTTTCCACGTTATACCCTAATAATTTTGCCATTTCATCCCCAAGCATTAATACTCGAATATGTTTAATACCGAAGAAAGCTAATATAATAGCGAATATCGCATAGTAAATAATCATATTTAAATGTGCCCAACTAACACCACCAATACCACCAGCTAACCACGGTAAAACTGATTGTACTTTGTCGCTATGTAATAACATTAGCGCTGAAGTCGCTGCACCAATTAAGGCGTTTATTGAAACACCTACTAATACAATTCGTGAAGGTGGCGCCCCCTTTTGCCATGATAGTGCGTAAATGACCATTGCTGTAATAAAAGCTCCTAAAAACGCTCCTAGTGGCAAGAATGCCATATGTTGAGGAAATAAAATCATGATTATAATTGCTACAAGACCTGCTCCTGATGAAACTCCGATAATTCCAGGATCTGCAAGAGGATTTCTCATAACCCCTTGCAATAATGCTCCTGATGCAGCTAAACACGTTCCTACTATAAAACCAACGAGCACTCTCGGTATACGAAGATCCCATACAATTCGATGAACTGTCGAACCTTCATCTTGTATACCTTCTATAATGTCTCGTAAAGAAAAAGATAAGCTCCCTGCAAAAAGGCCATAAAAAAGACCTAGAACAGTTAATACGACTAAAGTAACTGTTATTATCCACCTTTTTCTCGCAAAAGGATGTTCCTTTTCTCTTACTATTTCACTACTCTCCATACTTATCATTTCCTTACATCTTGTATACTTTTATACATAAAGTCCATCGCTTCTGTAACTTTTGTCCCAGGATTTGATCCAAATAAATCTGGTGGTAAAATAACTACACGATTTTGTTTTACTGCATCTAAATTTTTCCATGCTTCATTTTTCATCATTTCGCCTTCAAATGCTTTTTTCACACTATTGGGATCTCCATGTGTAATTAAATAAATCACATCTGGATTTGCTTCAATAATACGTTCTACACTTAGCTGTGCATATTGCGGATACTCTTTCATTTCTGGAAAACTAGCTGCGATATTTTTCCCGCCTGTTTTTTCTAAAATATCCCCTGATAGAGATGTTGGTAATGCCGCTAAATAAGTGCCTGGTGCTCCATAAACTAGCAACGCTTTAACATCACTCTTTTTCTCATATTTCTTCATTTGATCATTAATTTTTTGGTTAAGCTCTTTTGCTTTATCTTCTTTCTTCATTACTGTTCCATACATTTCAATACCCTTTTGAATATCTTTTACAGAGTTGGCTGAAGAAATGATTACTTTTGTTCCTTGTCCTTCGACCGTTGGAATGTTCTTTTGGAATCCATTGTTAGCAACAAGTACATCCGGTTTTAAACTAGCAATTTGCTCAAAATTCGGTTGATGTGCATTCCCGATTACTTGTGCTTTCTTTAATTCCTCTGGGAGAGTTAATTTTGTTTCAGGACGACCTACTATTTTTCCACCTAAAGCATGAATAATATCCATGTCTCCCATACTCAACGTAGCAAAACTTTCAGGAACTTTATTGAATGTTATCTTTCTGTCTGAGAGATCGGTAATTTCGATTTTGTCTGTTCCTTTGTCTGTTTTTGTTGCGGATGCTTTTTCGTTTTCTTTTGCACTGCAACCTATTAATAAGAAAAAAATAGATAAGATCGCTGTGAACAGCGTAATAGATTTGTTCATTCTTTCACCTCTAATTGATAATAATAATCATTAACTACTATTCTACTTTAATTGATAAGGATTATCATTGTCAATATGAAACGCATACATTTTCTACAAAAATGAAAAAACGCTACAAAAAGATTTCTTCTTTTCGTAGCGCCCTATTTAACAATTTTCTTCATATTCGCTCTCCTCTAATTGATCACGCATCGTTCTAACACGCTTAAAGAAGAAAAAAGCAAGAACTAAAAATACAATAATACTCCCCATCATAACAAAAGACTGTACCATACTTTTTATTCCACTTGGAATTAATAAACCGATCATTAAAAATGTACTTATAGCTAAAAGTACTTGTGCAAACCGGGTATAATCTGCTATTTTTTCTTGTAATTCTTTCATCTGCTTATCACTCCCATCCTCACTTTATCACATTCTATCAAGCTTAAAGACAAGTAAATAGAACCAATCTGGGAGATGTTTTCCAAAGTAAAAAAGAGCCGCTTACTCGCGGCTCTTTTTTATCTATTATACGCCTTTATATGCTTCCATATAGATTTCTTTCAGCTCTGAAATGAGCGGTAATTTTGGATTAGCTGTTGTACATTGATCTTCAAAAGCTCTTTCTGCTAATAATCCAACAACCCCTTCAAATTGGTCTTTAGCAACTCCTTGTCCTGCAATACTCATATTTATATTTAAGCTTTTTCCAAGCTCAATAATTGCTTGGACGAGTGATTCCACACCTTCCGCTGTTGAGCTTGCTGGAAGCCCTAGCATTCTCGCAATATGTGCATAGCGTTCATCAGCCACAAAGTGCTCATATTTTGGGAACAATGCGTGTTTTCTTGGCTTAATAGCATTATAGCGAACTACGTGCGGCATAAGAATTGCATTCGCACGTCCATGCGGAATATGGAATTCCGGTCCAATTTTATGTGCTAAACTATGATTAATACCTAGGAAAGCATTTGCAAATGCCATCCCTGCGATTGCGGAAGCATTATGCATTTTTTCTCGTGCTTCTTCATCATTTCCATTTTTATATGCTCTCGGTAAATATTTAAATACGAGATCAATTGCTTTTAATGCTAAACCATCAGTATAGTCATTTGCCAGAACAGACACATACGCTTCAATTGCATGTGTTAATACGTCCATACCAGTATCTGCCGTCACATGAGGTGGTACTGTCATTACAAATTGCGGATCAACAATCGCTACATCTGGTGTTAATTCATAATCCGCAAGCGGGTATTTAATATTATTTTTCTTATCTGTAATAACCGCAAATGGCGTCACTTCTGATCCCGTCCCTGATGTTGTTGGAATGGCAACAAATTGTGCTTTATTTCCCAAGTTCGGATACTTACATGTACGTTTTCTTATATCTAAAAACTTCTGTTTTATTCCATAGAATGTCGTTTCTGGGTGCTCATAGAATAGCCACATCCCTTTTGCTGCATCCATAGCTGAACCGCCACCAAGCGCGATAATTACATCTGGTTTAAAGCTTTTCATCATGTCCGCACCTTTAAATACAGTTTCATCTGATGGATCTGGCTCAACTTCAAAGAAAACTTCAACTTTCACATCATTTGCATGCTTACGTAAATAGTGCGTAACTGTATCTACATAACCGTGCTCAACCATCCCTGGATCCGTTACAATAAATGCGCGGGAAATGTTAGGCATGTTTGCTAAATATGCTGTCGCATGTTTTTCAAAATAAATTTTGGGTGGTAATTTGAACCACTGCATATTCTTTTTTCTATTTGCCAACCTTTTTATATTTAATAAATGAGTCGCCGTTACGTTTTGGGAAACTGAGTTTTTCCCGTAGGAGCCACAACCAAGCGTAAGTGATGGAATAAATCCATTATATATATCACCAATTCCACCTTGTGATGAAGGTGCATTTACAATGAGACGGCAGGCTTTCATACGTAACCCAAATTGTTTTTGTACTTCTTTATTTGTAGAATGGATAACCGCTGAATGCCCTAGGCCACCAAGCTCTAACATTTCTTCGCAATATGTAAATCCTTCTTCTAATGAATTTGCTTTTACACAAGCTAACACTGGGCTCAGTTTCTCACGAGATAGTGGATACGCTGCTCCGATGCCTTTAATTTCAGCTACAAGCATTTTTGTATGTTCAGGTACAGTAATTCCTACTAATTCAGCAATATACTGTGCTGATTTCCCAACAATATCACTATTTACTGCACATGTATTTTCATTAATAACAAGCTTTTCTAATTTCTTTCTCTCTTCCTCTGTTACAAAATAACAATTATTTGCAATCATTTCTGCTTTAACATCATTATAGATTTCCTTATCTATAATGATGGCTTGTTCTGACGCACAAATCATACCGTTATCAAATGTTTTCGATAAAATCAAATCATTAACAGCACGTTTTACATGTGCTGATTTCTCTATATAACATGGTACATTACCTGGCCCTACACCTAGCGCGGGTTTACCAGTAGAATAAGCCGATTTCACCATACCAGCCCCTCCAGTTGCTAGAACGAGTGCGACACCATCATGGTTCATTAATTGTTTCGTTGCTTCCACAGAAGGTCTTTCAATCCATTGAATACAATGCTTTGGTGCACCAGCTTTCACTGCTGCATCATATACTGTTTTTGCCGCTGCAACGGAACAGTTTTGTGCAGAAGGATGAAATGCGAAAATAATTGGATTTCTCGTTTTTATCGCGATTAATGCTTTAAACATTGTTGTCGATGTTGGGTTCGTTACTGGCGTTACCCCAGCTACTACACCGACAGGTTCTGCGATTTCTATTATTTCTTCATGAGGATCTTCATGAATAATTCCTACCGTTTTATCTTTCTTTATACTATGCCAAATATATTCAGTGGCAAAAATATTTTTAATGCATTTATCTTCATATACGCCACGGCCCGTTTCTTCAACAGCCAACTTCGCAAGCGGCATATGTTGATCGACACCCGCAAGCGCCATTTCATGAACAATGTTGTCAATTTGCTCTTGTGTAAAACTTTCTAATGCTTGTAAAGCTTTTTGACCGTTATCTACTAACGTATCAATCATCTCTTTTACCTCTTGCATTTCATTTACAACTTTCTCTTTGACTACCATGTAAATTTCCTCCTATTCTGCTATCTTGGACTTCATAAGTCCCTATAGGTCATAAAAAGTCCCGATTAGCGTAAAAAAATAGAGTTACCTTCCTACATGAATCCTATCGATTGTGAAACATTTCACAAGTTTGTTCGTGAATAATATTTCATGAATTCAATATACATGAAATCATTTCATTTGTGTATGTCTAATTTGTGAAACATTTCACAAATTAACATAATAAAAATGCACTGCTCTATATTAGCAGTGCATTTTTATTATGCTAGTGCTTGTGCCAAATCTTCAATTAAATCTTCTCCATCTTCAATACCAACAGAGATTCGAATTAATGTATCTGTAATTCCTAATTCTTTACGGCGATCTGCTGGGATTGATGCATGTGTCATTTGTGATGGAATGGAAATTAAACTTTCTACTGCTCCTAAGCTTTCAGCAAGTGTAAAGTACTGTAACTTCTCAAGTACTCTATTTAATGTTTCTTCACTATCTACATCGAATGAGATGATTGCACCAAATCCGTTCGCCTGTTCTTTTGCTAATTCATGATTTTGATGTGATTCAAGACCTGGATAATATACTTTATTTACTTTCGGATGGTTATTTAAAAACTCAGCAATTGCGCGTGAATTTATTTCATGCTCCTCCATACGAATTCCTAATGTTTTTAAACCACGAAGTAGTAAGAAGCTGTCTTGTGGTCCAAGAATACCTCCTGTTGAGTTTTGTACGAAATGAAGGTCTTCTGCTAGTTGCGGGCTATTTACAGCTACTAGGCCTGCAACTACATCACTATGCCCACCTAAATATTTCGTTGCACTATGAAGTACAATGTCTGCTCCTAAAGAAATTGGCGACTGCCAATATGGCGTCATGAATGTGTTATCAATAATTGTTAATAAATCGTTTTCTTTAGCAAGAGCGGATATTTTCTTAATATCAGTAATTTTCAGTAATGGATTCGTTGGTGTTTCCACATAAATCGCTTTCGTATTTGGGCGAATTGCTTCTACAACTTCCTCTAGGTTTGTTGTATCTACAAATGTATGCTCAATGCCGAAACGGTTTAGTACTTTTGTAATAACGCGATACGTACCGCCATAAACATCATCTGTTAAAATGACGTGATCTCCTTTTGAGAATAGCATAATAGTTGCTGTAATAGCTGCCATCCCTGAACCAAATGCAAATCCAGCATGACCATTTTCTAACACTGCAATCATTTCTTCTAAAGCTGAACGAGTTGGATTACCTGTTCGTGAATATTCATATCCTTGATGCTTACCAACTGCTTCTTGTTTGTACGTACTCGTTTGATATATCGGCACGTTTACAGATCCAGTTGAAGGTTCTCCTATGCGAATACCATGAATTAACTTTGTCTTTGCTCTCATTTTTTATTCCCATCCTTTGTATATGTCTTTACTTAAATAGCGCTCACTACTATCAGGAAAAATCGTTACAATATTTGTACCTGGTGCTGCGTTTTCTGCCTCAAGTAAGCTTGCATGAAATGCCGCTCCTGAAGAGCTTCCAACGAGAAGGCCTTCCTTTTGCGCCAATTCTTTTACACGTAAAAATGCATTTCGATCAGAAATCGTATGAATTTCATCAAAATAAGATGTTTTTAAAAATGGTGGAATGAATTCAAGACCAATACCTTCTGTTTCATGTGAACCAGCTTTACCGCCATTTAAAATAGATCCTTCTGGTTCTACAATAACCGTTTTAATATCAATATTTCTTTCTTTTAAATAAGACGCAGTTCCCATAAACGTACCACCAGTTCCTGCCCCTGCAACAAATATATTAATCTCTCCATTCAGCGCATCCCAAAGTTCAGGACCTAGTGTTTTGAAATAAGCACGAGGGTTTGCTTCATTAGCAAACTGACTTGGAGAGTATGAATTTGGTATTTCCTTTACTAATTCTTTTGCCTTTGCAATTGCGCCGGTCATTCCTTGCTCAGTCGGTGTATGCACGACAGTTGCACCTAGCGCTTTCATTAATTCTTGTTTTTCAATACTAAATTTCTCTGGTACACAAACAATGACGCGTAAATCATGTTCTAACGCTGCAAGTGCCAGTCCAATGCCAGTATTCCCAGCCGTCGGTTCAATAATTGTTCCGCCCTCTGCAACAAGCCCTTTTTCTAGTGCATCTTCGATTAATTCTCTTCCTAAACGATCCTTAACGCTTCCGCCTGGGTTGTAAAATTCAAGCTTTGCAAATAAACGGACTCCTTTCGGAAGTGAAAAACGAGTAATTTCCACGATTGGTGTATGACCAATCAACTCATGAACTCCACGATATACATTCATCGTGTTCTCCCCCTTATTTGCCAATAAAGAAAAGGCAACTGTATGTATTTTCTTTATATGAGACAGTTGCCTTTTTGTTACATTACTTTAACTCTTCTAGTACTTTTACGATAAAGTTTGTAGAATGAAGAGCTGCTTGATCTAAAAATTGATCAAATGAAACATTTGATTCTTTACCAGCAATATCAGAAAGTGCACGAATAATAACAAACGGAACTTCATATTGGTGGCATACTTGCGCAACAGCTGCTGCTTCCATTTCTACTGCATAAAGATCTTCAAATTTATCACGAATTGCTGCAACACGGTTCGGATCACTCATAAATGAATCACCTGTTGCAATCATACCTTTTACGACTTGAATATTTTCTTCTGCCTGCATACATTTCTCAGCTAATGCAACTAATGCCTCATCAGCTTTAAATCCAGGTGGCATTCCTGGCACTTGACCATATTCGTAGTTAAATGCTGTTACATCTACGTCATGGTGACGAACTTCTGTTGAAATAACCACATCTCCAACATTTAAAGAATGATGAAATCCACCAGCTGAGCCAGTATTAATTACTTTTTCAGGCTTATATTTTTCTAATAAAATTGTCGTTGACATCGCTGCATTTACTTTACCAATACCAGACTTTAGCAAGATTACTTCATGTCCTGCCAATAGCCCTTTCGTAAATTCACAACCTGCAACAGTTTCTGTTTCTGCTTGTTCTAGTTTGTCACGTAAAATACGTACTTCTTCTTCCATTGCTCCAATTACAGCAATTCTCAATCTAATCCCTCTTTCTATTGCTTAGTTGCCTCCATTACCCAAACGAAATGATTTAATCTCGTAAACGTTACGTGGAAGCCATTGTTTTCAAAAATAGATTGCATGATCGGAATACGTGTATAGTATTCTGTTTGCAAATCGTTTGCTAACTGATGAAAACCTCTTTGTTTTGCTACTTCGACAGTTTTATCATATGCATCTTGATCTGCAAATATCGTATCAGCAAACACTATTTTACCACCTTTGTTTAGCAATTGACTATACTTCGCAATTGCTACGTCTTTTTCTTCATCTATTAAATGATGAAATGCGTAAGTGCTCACAATAGTATCGATTGAATTTGGGACTTCAAATGAAAGAAAATCACCCTCTGTAATTGAAAACTCTTTTGGTAATTTCTCTTTTGCAATAGTACGCATTTCGCGTGACGGTTCTATACCGTAAACTGTGCGACCAGCAAGTAATAATTTATTTGTTAAATTGCCAGTACCAACACCGAATTCTAATACGTTGCCAAATGACTTGTTAACTACATCCTCTAAAATGTCCTCATAATGGGCGAAAACTTCTTTATATTGTATATCTTTGCCTTGTACAAATGAGTCGTACGTATGAGCCCATTCATCAAATAAACCATTAAATTCTGTTCCCATAAAAATCCCCCTTTTTCTTATCGGTTTTATCAGTATGATATTCTCTCTTTCTAAAAATGTCAATTGAAATGTACGTAGTATTTCCTTCTTTTCTTTGTTACACTATAGGTGATTATCATAGGAGAGGGGGCATCTTCGTGTCATTTACCTTTGAAATGTTAGAAGATAAAGTAGAATTTTTCGAGGCTGCAAACTTAGTTTCTCTAGAAAAAAAAATTAACGAACAAATCGATAATAATAAAGCACTTATGCTCGAAGTTCATCATATTTCTCACCAAATGATTATGGATCCTGAAAGCAAAAGACCTTATTATAGTGCGGTTGTTCATTTTAAATTAAAGAAATTACGCTAACTAAAAAAAGAGAGGCTCTTAAGAGCCTCTCTTTTTTTAGTTTAGAGTTTGAACGAGTACTGGTTTCCAGCCCTCATTGTCTACCCAATCAATATTTACATAATATCTTTTTCCACTTTGTTTATCTTGAACATCGCCATAAGCTTGGCTCTTTCCAGTCTTATCTCTACCAACATAATGAAGAGTTAATTGATTTTCTGGAACTTCCACAGCAGTAGAAATTGCTTTTATCATCTCATTCCAATCTGCTGATTCTCGTTTAAATTTCATCTCTGGAGATGCACCTTGCTCTGTTCCTACAGCTTTCCAAGAAGATTTTGTGTAAGCATCTTTTGCCTTTGATACAGTTTTTCCAGCTGGTATTTTCTCATTAGCTTTCGCTTCTTCTTCAGCTTTTTTCTTTTCTTCTTCAGCCTTTAGCTTCTCTTCTTCTTCCTTCTTCTTAGCCTCTGTTTTCTCTTTCTCTTTCTCTTGCTCGTTCTTCTTCGTCTCTTCTTTACCTTTTGCTTTCTCAGCTTTATTGTCTTTTGTTGTTTGCTGAGCTACCTTTTTATCATTAGAAGACGCTTGCTCTTTTGTGTCAGGAACAAACAATTGATATGCTACAATAGCTACTGCTACTAATACAATAGCGATTGCAATATTTAAAACACCGTTTTGACGACGTTTTTGTTGTTTCTGTTGGAATCTAGATCCTCCTGCCATTCTTCAAACCTCCATGCAGTTTTTCATACTTGCTATTGTAACATTAAATCTAGAAAGGTTGAACATTTACAATAATATTTTCACGAAATGAAAACATTTCATAAATAATTGCAAGATTACTTTTCAATTTCTAATTGATGGATTGCCTCTACCATTTCTGCAAAAACTGGTGTGACTACATTTTCATTACTATCTGTTTCTATATCAACTACAACTAAAGCATATCTTGGGTTTTCATATGGAAAATAACCTGCAAACCAGCGATTCACCCTCTCTCCTTTTCCTGTTTGTGCCGTCCCAGATTTTCCAGCGACAGTTAGTGGCAACGAACGGAATGCGGTTCCCGTTCCTTTCTCCATCGTTACAACGCCTCTTAACAACTGCTGTAATTTTTTCATCGTTTCATAAGAAAGCTGTTTCCCATTTAATTTATGATTTTCAAATGTAAAAAAGTCGGTTCCATTTTTATACACTATTTTTTTAACGACTTTCACTTCCATCTTCTCTCCACCTCTAGCAATTGTCGCCATCATATTCGCTATAGCTAGAGGTGACACACGGACATCTTTTTGTCCGACCATCGTTTGAGCAATCGCTTTTCTACTATCTTTATTTTCTTCGCTTTCCCAAATAATAGCACTCTTTTCTTCTGGCAATTGCTCAAATTCTGGTGTATGAAATACCGAACCTTTCCAACCTACCTTCTCACGTGCTCCTAAGGCCTCTAAATACGTTTCTAATACTTCCCTATCCTTTTGCATTAGTTCACCACCTAATACGGCAAACGTTCGATTACAGCTTCTAGCAAAGCTTTCCTTAAAGTTTAATGACCCCATCATAACTTGTGGAAGATTTTCACCGTATAAATCCGTATTACAGTTAAATGTACGATTAAACCGCACCAAATTCTCATCAATTCCTGCTGCTGCAACTACTGTTTTAAAAACAGACCCCGGAAAATGAGGAGTTAACATTTGATTTTCAAGTGTAGCTTTATATATCCTCCTATCATTCATCTGTAAAGAAGGCCTACTTACCATTGCTACAACTTCACTATTCTTTATGTCTAGTAATACTAACCCACCTTTTTTTATTCCGTTTTCATCTATAATCTTCTCTGCTCGTCGTTGCAACGTTTTATGTATTGTTGTTTGAATAGTAACTGGATAAAATGGATTTCCTGGTGAAGTGTATTTCGCCTGCTTCCCAAAAATCGGTTCTCCTTGTCGATCCACTTGATATAGTACTTTCGCTTCTCCATCAGTCAGTAAAAATTCATCAAATGATTGTTGCAATCCAGAAATACCAATTGGCGTTTGTTTCGAAGTTTTTTTCATTTCTCCATAACGCTTTTGAAATTCCTGTTCATTCTCTCCCACATCACCAATCAAATGATCTGCCTCTCCCATTTGCTTCAGTCGAACTTCTGCTGCTACAATACCTAAAATATCTAATTGATTTACCTTCTTCATCTGCTCGAGCGTTAATTGAAATGGGGTATTCTCCCTTCGTAATATAAATGCTTGATTCTTATTTTTCATTTGCAGTCTTATCTCTTGTCTCGACACACCAATGATATGCGCAATTTTCTCTAACATGTCATTTTTTATTTGTAAAAATGGAAAAACAATTAAGACTGGATATTTCTCTTCACCAATTTCCTTACCATTTCGATCTGTAAAATGCCCTCTTCCATTATCTACTGTAAGTGATTGTGTTCGTTGCGTAACACTTTTTTCAATCAGATTGATATTTCGGTCAGTAAATGATTCCGTATCTATAATCTGTATTTGGATTAAACGACAAAGTAATAAAAAAATCACACCCATAAAACAAATTAAAACAATTATAATTCTCCGTTTCATTTTCATAAAAAACACCTCGTCTATTGTAGTTTAGACGAGGTGTTTCACCTTTTATACAAATAAAAAATCACTCGTTTTTACACGAGTGATTTTTTACGTTATTTTACAGAGATAATCTCTACTTGCATTTCTCCACCTGGTGTTTGGATTGCTACCTTCTCACCAATTTGCTTACCTAATAAGCTTTTTGCGATTGGAGAATCGTTAGAAATTCTTCCTTCAAATGGATCGGCTTCTGCGCTACCTACGATTATGTATGCTTCTTCGTCTCCACCTGGTAACTCTTTAAATGTTACTGTTTTACCTAATGTTACAACTGTAGACTCTTCACCATTGTCTTCAATGATAACCGCATTACGAATCATGTTTTCAAGTTGTGTAATACGTCCTTCTACGAATGCTTGCTCATCTTTCGCTGCATCATACTCAGAGTTCTCTGAAAGATCTCCGAAGCTACGTGCGATCTTAATACGCTCTACAACTTCTTTACGTCTTACTGTTTTTAATTGTTCAACTTCGTTCTCTAGTTTTTGCTTACCCTCTTGCGTCATAGGGTATGTTTTTTCTGTTGCCATGTTTTCCACTCCTTTTATATACCAATCCCCCGAAAAAAAGAGGAGTTCCATATGAAAACTCCTCCGCTTATATAGCGGAGGTTTCTAGCACACGTAGCACTAGTGGAGTTGTCACATACAACCCCTTATTCTCCAATTCTTCCTTATATAAAGAAGGTATGTATGGAAAGTTGATATAAATATGCCCTCACCTATTGATAGGTGAGGTTTCATGTTTCATTGTATTCGATAAGAAGGGAAAAAATCCCTTCCTATCGTATATCTTTTACTATGCTATTACAAATTTACTTTTTGTTCAAGAATTGTTGCAATTTTTGTCACCATAATATCAATTGCAACATGATTTTGTCCACCTTCAGGGATAATAATATCCGCAAATTTCTTAGAAGGCTCAATAAATTGATTATGCATTGGACGTACAACGTTTACGTATTGGTCGATAACTGAATCCATTGTACGACCGCGCTCTTCAATATCGCGCTGCATGCGGCGTAAAATACGAAGGTCTGCATCTGTATCAACGAACACCTTAATATCCATTAACTCACAAAGACGTGGGTCTTCTAAAATAAGAATTCCTTCTAAAATAATTACATCTTTCGGCTCAACTGGAATAATTTTTTCTGAACGCGTATGCAATGTATAGTCATATATAGGCTTTTCCACTTGCTCATATGCAAGCAACTGCTGCAAATGGTCAATTAACAAATCATTATCAAACGCTAAAGGATGATCGTAATTTGTTTTTAAACGTTCTTCCATTGGTAAATGGCTTTGATCTTTGTAATAATAATCTTGCTCCAAGATTAAAATGGAATGACCTTTAAAATGGTCAAAAATCGCTTTCGTTACACTTGTTTTTCCTGATCCTGAACCACCAGCGATTCCAATTACAACAGGCTTATTCGTCCCCATTCGACTACCACTCTTTCTTATTGAAGTATGTTTTTGCGCATCATATTATTCACATACACTGGTTGATCCACTTTGAATTTCACGATTTGCAACGGATGTCTCGCTGCATCTAATTCGTTTCCATCCTCATCCCAAATTTTCTCCACCGTTTGCGTAAAGTTTTCTATTTCTGGCCCAAAGAACTCCACTTCATGTCCTGGTTTGAAGTGATTACGTTGCTCAAGCGTTACGATGCCCGTTTCTTCATTATAATCTAACACTAAACCAGCAAAATCATACGTTGTTTTCTTACTATGATTTCCAAACATTTGCTCTTGATGTCCTGGAACCCCTTCAAAGAATGCAGGAGCTGTATCACGATTCGCACATTTATCAAGTTCATCTAACCATTCTTGTTTAAACTCAAAGTTATCCGGATCCGCACAATACGCATCAATTACTTTACGATATACAGTTGCTACAGTCGCTACGTAATGGATAGATTTCATACGTCCTTCAACTTTTAAGCTATCAATTCCAATTTCAATCATTTTCGGAATTGATAAGATTAAATTTAAATCTTTTGGGCTCATCGCAAAGTGAGCATCTTCTTCTTGGAATAGAGGAAGCTCTTTTGCATCTTTATGTTGTGATACCGTTTGAACTAAATCATAATCCCAGCGGCAAGATTGACAACAACCACCACGGTTAGAGTCACGCGCTGTCATATGGTTACTTAATGTACATCTCCCTGAATACGCGATACACATTGCACCATGGACGAATGCTTCAATTTCAACATCAACTTTTTCTTTAATTTCTTTCATTTCTTCATAGCTTGCTTCACGAGCTAATACAAGACGATGTAAACCTTCTTCTTTCCAATACTGTGCTGCTTTCCAGTTGGATAGTGATTGTTGTGTACTTAAATGCACCTCAACAGAAGGCGCCACACGTTTACATGTCTCAATAATAAGCGGATCGGCAACGATAATTCCCGTTACGCCAGCTTTTTCAATCCCTTTTAAATATTCCTCTAGCCCATCCATATTTTCATTATGTGCAAAAATATTTGTTGTGACGTATATTTTTGCTCCATATTTCTTTGCAAATTCAACGCCTTCTGCCATGTCTTCCAGCGTAAAGTTACCTGCATTAGAACGAAGACCAAATTCTTGTCCACCTAAATATACAGCATCTGCCCCATAATGGATAGCTACTTTTAATTTTTCTAAGTTACCCGCAGGGATTAACAGTTCAGGTTTTTTCACAATAACGCGTTTGCCATCGATCACTCGTGAAATTTCTTGTACAGTCATTTCCTACACCCTCCTCGTTTAGTAAACCGTTTCTTTAAAGAAGAATCCTGTATCTAACGGACGATTTACCGGTTGTATTTCTTCTATCTCTTTAAATAAATCATCTTTCACGTCATAATACGCATCACGATCTTCTACACATAAATCAATCGCCTTACGATATTGCTTCGTTACCTCAATAATGTACTCAGAACTTTTTAGGACACCATCAATTTTTAAGCTATCGACTTCAGCATCGATTAGTTCCTCTAACTCATCGATGAAACAAATATCATTCGGACTCATAATGTGAGTACCATTTTCATCTTCATAAATTGGATATTTGTTATTACGTTCCGGGTCGTATAAGAACATATTCTCTTCATACTTTTTCTTTTCGATGTCGAGATTACGCCCTTGATACTCAAAGTAGTTTCCTACTAGTGAACGCTTCGATTGGAACATGCAAGTCATACCGTGAATTTGTACTTCAAGTTCCACTTCAGCATTTTCTTTTAATTCAGCAATTTCATCTAAGCTAAGCTCACGAGCTAATACAGCGCGTTTCGCTCCTCTTTGCCCCCAATAGTTACAAGTAAACCAGTTTGTTGCTGTCGTTTCTGTATTCCAGTGAAGTTGCATATTTGGTGCAACTTCACGAACAGCCATTAATACCGCTGGATCTCCGAAAACAATCGCATCTACATTTACCTCATTTAAAAAGGCAACATAGTCCGTTAATTCTTCTACTTTATCACTGTGGAACATCGCATTCATTGCAACGTATACTTTCACACCATTTTCATGTGCAATGTTTACAGCTTGTTTCACATCTTCACGTGAAAACTCTCCTGCCAAACGTAAACCAAACTTTTGTTCACCAACCATTACTGCATCTGCCCCTGCTTTCGCAAGAGGTTCAATATCCGCCACCGCTCTAGGCGTTACTAACAATTCAGGTTTCTTCATACTTTTGTCACCCTCTCTTTTTACTTACAGCCACTCCATCGCCAATTGGGAAAATCGTTGTATCATATCCTTCATGATTCATAAGCCATTCATTGTACGTCTTAATACGACGAATCAAACCACGAGTACGTCTATTTTCAATTTTCTCTTTTGTCGTCACAAGACCATGGTACATAACGTTATCTGAAATAATAACGCCACCAGGATTTAATAACGGTTCGTATAAGTCAAAAAAGCGACGATACTGCCCTTTCGCTGCATCAATAAAAATAACATCAAATGTTCCATGTTCTTTCACTTGTTCGCCCGTTTCTAAAGCATCACCGTAAATAACAGAAATACGGTCTGTTACCGAGGAACATTCTATATATTCAAGTGCCTTTTCATATCGTTCACGATTGCGCTCTACTGTCACAATGCGAGAGTTCGGAATAGCTTGCATCATACGAATACTAGAATAACCGATTGCTGTTCCAAGTTCTAAAATACTTTCCGGTCCAATTAAACGTAAAAATTGCAGCATAAATTCCATTCCAAGTCGATCCATAATCGGCACATGGTTTTCAGTTGCATACTCTTCCATTTCAAGAATTAATTTATCTTTTGGATCAATAAATGATAATAGGTACTCGTTAACTGCATCCTCCATAATTGGTCCTCCTTATTTACATGGAGAAGTGCCTCTATGACGCGTCAACCTTTGTCTTTTCACACATAGAATGCAATAAAAATACAAGCCAGTTTCACCCTTAGCTTGTACGTCCCGTTTTGATATTAAAAACGATTCTTCTGCCAGTTTTTAACCCGATATATTTTACCACAAAAAAGAGGGATATGCGACCCTTTTCGCTATCCCTCCCCATTTCACTGTTTTTTCGTAATGTATTTTTGCTTTAATGCATTATGTTCTTCTAATGTTTTCGCATAATACACTTCACCACTTGGTGCAGCTAAGAAATAATAATAATCTGTTTGCGCAGGATCTAACGCTGCTTCCACTGAATGTTTACCAGAGTTTGCAATCGGTCCAACCGGCAACCCTTTCACAACATACGTATTGTACGGTGAGTTTACTTTCAAGTCTTCGTATAATACACGTTGTTTATGCTTTCCAAGCGCGTATAATACCGTCGGATCCGTTTGAAGCGGCATGCCTTTCGCTAGACGATTATAGAAAACACTAGAGATTTTTTGGCGATCAGTAAAGCCAGTAGCCTCTTCTTCAATAAGTGAAGACAACGTGAGAAGTTGATGAACATCCCAGTTCTTCGCTTTCATTTTCGCCTCATTTTGAACAATAATTGCATTTGTTTTCTCAAGCATCGGGATTACAATTTCTTCTAATTTTGTATCCTTTTTATAGAAAGAATACGTTGCTGGATATAAGTATCCTTCTAGTGGATATTTAATGTTGCTATCAAAAATTTTATCTGTTAATAGCTTCGGATACTTTTGCTGCATTTTTTGAATAAATGCTTTATCGTTTAATTGACGCACAACATCATCTTTATTCCACTTTAATTCTGCCGCAATCACTTCAGCAATTTCAGTTACTTGCGCCCCTTCTTTAATCGTCACTTTATAAAGAGCCGGACGATGTACGTTGCCAGATGACATTTGTTCAATGACATCGTTAGCACTCATCGAAGGATTTAATAAATATGTACCTGCTTGTAAGCTTTTCGACTTAAATTTCGTATAAAAACTAAAAACTGTACTGCTTTTCACAGCACCTTTTTCTTCTAAAATCTCACCGATTTTACTTGTAGATGACCCCTTTGGAATCTCTACCTCAATCTCTTTTTTATTTCCGCTATCAACTGGCCCTAATGCAGATGAAATATACGCATAGACTGATCCACAAACTAAAAGCAGTGCGATAATCGAAATTAAAAAAATGCGTCTACGCTTCTTCTTCACTTGATTCTCTACCAAAATTCTTCCTCCTTATTCAATTGTAGACCGTATACACTTCCTCTATACAATGCCCTACAAACATAAAGCAAAACCAATCATTTCTAAATAATCGGTGACAGCTACTTATTTAAAGCCTTTTTTCATACAACCCGTCTTATTATACTATAAACAATTAAGTAGTTTCGACAAAAAATCTGTCATTTTGCATATGAATACAAAAAAGGCGAACTGTGTACACAGTTCGCCTTTTTATCCATTACTATTCTTCTTCTTGCTCATCAGCAAGAGTGTTAAACATTTCTTGTACCATTTCCCACTCTTCTTCAGATTCAATTGAAAGTAATGTTCCGCCCTCTTCTTCACTTTGCTCATATGCCATTGCATCGAAGATTTGGTCTCCATCTTCGTCTACTTCACCGATTGGAGAGAAGACTACGTAAGATTTTTTGCCGAATTTTTCAGCATCAAAAGTGAAAATAATTTCACATAAATGTTCGTTTCCTTTTTCGTCTACAATTGTAATTTGATTTTCTTCCATTTTGGTCACCTCTTATTTACTATCTAAAAATCCTTGTAAGATCACGACTGCAGCCATCTTATCGATTACCTGTTTTCGCTTCTTACGGCTCACATCAGCTGAAATGAGCAGACGTTCCGCTGCCATCGTCGACAAACGCTCGTCCCACATTACAACTTCTAATTGTAACAGATTTCGCAGGTTTTCTGCAAATTGCTGGCACGCTTCACCACGAGGGCCGATTGTACCATTCATATTTTTAGGTAAACCTACTACTATTTTGTCCACATTGTACTGTTTTACCAACTCAGAAATACGGTCAAAACCAAAGTGGCCTCGTTCTTCGTTAATCCTGATTGTTTCCAGCCCTTGTGCTGTCCAGCCCATTTCATCGCTCATTGCAACACCGACTGTTTTAGTACCAACATCTAAACCTAATATCCGCATAAACTACTCCTCACGATGATGTTTCAAGTAAGACTTCACAAGCTCTTCAATTATCTCATCACGTTCAAGCTTGCGAACGATGCTTCGTGCATCTTTATGGCGAGGTATGTATGCTGGATCTCCACTTAATAAATAACCGACGATTTGGTTAATCGGATTATAACCTTTTTCTTGAAGTGCATCATACACAGTTAAAAGTACATCATTTACATGGACACTCTGTTTTTCATCTTGAATGCTAAACTTCATTGTCTTATCAAAACCGTCCATTTCAAGCACCTCACTTGTAAGTAGTAAGTATAGGGAGAAGAACTTCTCCTCTCCCTACCATTGTACACTACTATCTCTTTATTTTGAAACAGATTTAACGTACTCTTGTACAAACGCTAAAGCTTCCTCTACTTGCGCTGGGTTTTTACCGCCTGCTTGTGCCATATCAGGACGGCCACCACCGCCGCCTCCACAACGAGAAGCTACTTCTTTCACAAGTTTACCCGCATGGTAACCTTGACTAATTAAATCTTTCGTTACGCCAGCTAAAATGTTTACCTTATCGTCATTTACAGACGCTAATACAACAACTGCAGACTCTAATTTATTTTTAAGGTCATCCATCATTGTACGTAAGTTGTTCATATCTGCAACATTTACTTTCGCCGCTAATACGTTCACGCCATCAACTGTCATTACTGAATCAGTTAAGTTTCCAGCTTCGATATTGCTTAATTTCGCAGCAAGAGATTCGTTTTCTTTTTGAAGTTGTTTTACTTCAGTAAATAAACCATCAACTCTTGTTAAAATATCTTTTGGATTTGTTTTCATTTTTCCTGCTGCTTCTTTTAATAAACCTACTTGATCGTTCATTAATTCGTATGCAGACTTACCAGTTACCGCCTCAATACGACGAGTTCCTGCACCGATACCAGACTCAGCAACGATTTTGAAAATACCGATAGAAGCTGTGTTATCAACGTGACAACCACCGCAAAGCTCTAAGCTGTAATCGCCTACTTGCACAACGCGTACAACATCACCGTATTTTTCACCGAATAATGCCATTGCGCCCATTTCTTTCGCTTCTTCGATTGCTTTTTGAGAAATCGCAACATCAATACTTTCCCAAATTTTTTCGTTTACGATACGCTCAATTTTTTCTAATTCATCAGCTTGTACTTGACCGAAGTGAGAGAAGTCAAAACGTAAACGTTCAGATGTTACAAGAGAACCAGCTTGGTTAACATGCGTTCCAAGTATATCTTTTAATGCTTGGTGTAGTAAGTGAGTTGCTGTATGGTTTTTCACAACGCTACTACGGTTCTTTGTATCAATAACAGCTTTTACAGCCGCATCTTTCGTTAATGTACCTTCTTCCACAACTACTTTGTGTAAGTTTTGACCATTTGGTGCTTTTTGTACATCTTTTACAACAACTTTCACGCCGTCAGCAAGAAGGTAACCACGGTCTGCAATTTGCCCACCGCTCTCAGCGTAGAATGGCGTTACATCAAGCATTAATTGTCCTTCTTCACCTGCTTGTAAGCTATCTGTATACTCACCATTTTTCACAAGTGCAACAACGTTACTTTCTGTTGCAACTGTACCGTAACCAACGAATTCGCTCGCTACTTTAACTTCACCAAGTACACCGCCTTGAACTTGCATAGAATCAACGTCTTGACGAGCAGCACGTGCACGCTCACGTTGTTTCTCCATTTCATTTTCAAAGCCCGCTTGATCAACTGTCATACCAGCTTCTTCTGCATATTCTTCTGTTAATTCAATTGGGAAACCGTACGTGTCGTATAGGCGGAACGCATCTACGCCAGAAATAACAGTTGTTTTTTCTTCTTTCGCTTTTGCAATTACTTCAGCTAAAATTGATTCACCATCATGAAGTGTTTCATGGAAACGCTCTTCTTCATTCTTCACAACTTTTGCGATGAAATCTTTCTTTTCAAGTACTTCTGGATAGAAGTCTTTCATTACTTCTCCAACAACCGGTACTAATTCAAACATGAACGGACGGTTGATGTTTAATTTCTTAGAATAACGAACAGCACGGCGTAATAAACGACGTAATACATAACCACGGCCTTCGTTAGATGGAAGAGCACCGTCACCAACAGCGAATGTTACTGTACGGATATGGTCAGCAATTACTTTAAACGCCATATCTTTTTCTAAATCGCCATTACGATATTTCTCACCAGAAATTGATTCTGTTGCACCAATCATCGGCATGAATAGGTCTGTATCAAAGTTCGTAGGTACATCTTGAACGATAGATGTCATACGCTCTAGACCCATTCCTGTATCGATGTTTTTCTTAGGAAGTGGCGTATATGAACCGTCTGGATTATGGTTAAATTGAGAGAATACAAGGTTCCATACTTCTAAGTAACGCTCGTTTTCTCCGCCCGGATATAATTCTGGGTCACTAAAGTCATTACCGTAAGATTCACCGCGGTCATAGAAAATTTCTGTATTCGGTCCACTTGGTCCTTCACCGATATCCCAGAAGTTTTCTTCTAAACGGATGATGCGTTCTTTTGGAACACCCATTTTCTCATTCCAAATTGTGAATGCTTCTTCATCTTCCGGATGAATTGTAACAGATAGTAATTCTTTATCGAATCCGATCCATTTGTCGCTCGTTAGAAATTCCCAAGCCCAAGTAATTGCTTCTTCTTTGAAGTAATCACCGATTGAGAAGTTCCCTAACATTTCAAAGAATGTATGGTGACGAGCCGTTTTCCCAACGTTTTCAATATCGTTTGTACGAATTGATTTTTGTGCATTTGTAATACGTGGATTTTGTGGGATTACACGACCATCAAAATATTTCTTTAATGTCGCTACACCACTATTAATCCATAACAGAGATGGATCTTCATGAGGAACTAGTGATGCACTTGGTTCTACTGCATGTCCTTTTTCTTGGAAAAAGTCTAAAAACATTTGACGAATTTGTGCGCCTGTTAGTTGTTTCATTGTATTTTCCTCCTTAAATATAAAAAACTCCCGCCCCTAATAAAAGGGACGAGAGTTAACTCGCGATACCACCCTAATTATGAATTGATTATTATAACAATCAATTCATCACCTCATGGTGCCGTAACGTGGCAAGACGGCAGTGATTAGCTGCTCTCAGGATTAGCTTTCTGTTACCCTTCATTTAAAGCTCCTTTCAGCCAGTGGAAGCTTCTCTCTACAAATGGACTGTAACGTACTTGTTCCGTCATTGATTTAATGTATTATATGACTAAATATAATAGAATTCTCTTAAGTTTGTCAATGTAGATAATCATTTATATTGTATCAATTGCTTATTAATCATAGTT
>NZ_JBFPJH010000336.1:0-3386 GCF_040838255.1 Bacillus sp. C30
GTATTTTTATCGGAATAGTGAAACAATAGAGAAGTAACTTCATATAATCATAATGACAAAATGAACGGTTTATGAATCGAACATAAAGGAGATTATGTATGGCACTCTCATTTGTTGAAACAGAAGAACAATCTTTAGTTATTGAGAAAATAAATAAATTGATTCCGAAGTTCATGGAAAGGGAGCATCAACTAAGTGAATTAGGATCATTTCCGTATGAAAATATTAATAATTTGAAAGATATCGGATATACGAAATTAACGTTGCCAAAAGAATTGGGAGGCAATGCGATTTCTTTATATGACTTCGTTTTATTTCAAGAGAAAATAGCAGAAGGCTGCGGTGCTACCGCATTATCAATTGGATGGCACCTTGGCATTGTAAAGGAATTAGCTGAAAATCGCTCTTGGAATGAGGAAATGTTCACTTGGTTTTGTGAAGAAGTACGTAATGGTGCGCTTTTTAATCGAGCAGCGACAGAGCCGAATACAGGTAGTCCTACGCGCGGCGGGAAACCAGAGACGTTAGCTGTCAAAAAAGGTGAGAAGTGGATTATAAATGGAAGAAAAACGTTTACGACAATGGCACCAGTACTTGATTATTTTATCATTTCAGCAAGTATTGAAGGCCAGGAAGATATCGGAGAGTTTGTCATTCCAAAGAATACGCAAGGCGTGACAATTGAAGAAACGTGGGATAGCATCGCAATGCGAGGAACTGCGAGCCATGATCTCGTTTTACAAAATGTAGAGATACCAGATCGCTTTTTCACTGATATAAAGGGTTCAAAAGTTAAAGCTAAGGGTATTGGCTGGTTGCTACATATACCAGCATGTTATTTAGGAATTGCACAATCAGCAAGAAATTATGCAGTTCAGTTTGCGGAATCATACAAGCCAAATAGTTTAAATCATTCTATAAGTTTATTACCGAATGTTAGAAGGTTAGTTGGAGAATTAGAACTTGAGCTTATGCAAGCTCGTGTCTTTTTATATCAAATTGCGAAAAAATACGATGAGGCAGAAGATAAATTATCATTGCAAGCTGAACTAGCAGCTGCAAAATATGTTGTCACGAACGCGGCAATATCTATTGTAGATAAAGCAATGCGCATCGTAGGCGCGAAAAGTTTATCAGAAAAAAATCCGCTTCATCGTTATTACTTAAACGTCAGAGCAGGACTACACAATCCGCCGATGGATGATGCAACACTATCTATGCTGGCGGATGCGGCGTTTCGGTCGTAATGAAGAAATATAAAATCTGTTCCGTTCTGGAACAGATTTTTCGTTGTCGGTGAATCAGTATTCTATGTTGAATCGTTGATATATTTAGAGTTGTGATAGATATATTTGAAAAATTGTTGATATAATTCCATGTATTATGTCATTGTTCAAAGAATAGGGAATTCTCGTTTTACAAATTAAAAAGGCTATCCTTTTGGTAAGAGGATAGCCTTTTTAATTTGTTCTATTGTGGCTGCACTTCAAGATTCATACTACTTTCAGAACCGTCTTGATTATGTGCAAATAACGAATAATCACCTGGTAAAGGGTTAGCGATAAGTGAACGTAAAGTAAAGGATTTACTTTCATTTGGCTGTAACGTGTGTGTTACTAGACGATCTTCTTTGAATTTAATTGAATAAGTGAAACTGTTTGTACCAGTATTTTTAATCGTAATATTTAAGTCACCTTGGCCACTAAAGTCAAAGCCAGTACCTGTGTCACCTCTGAATACAGTTGAATTATTAAATGAAGACGAATGAAATGTTTGGATTTCTTCTTTATTACCTGATGAAAGGGTAATAGTTTCTTTTTCTATACTTGAAGTTGAGGAATCTAGTTTTGTATTTGGTTTTGTTAATAAAGTAATCGCGCAAAGTGATGCAATTACAATAAATGAACTAGAGATAACGAATCGTTTTTTTGTAAGAAGCATATATTTCTCTCCCTTTATAAGAATATAAGAATGTATAATTACAAGAAAAACATAACATGTATTCCGTTTATTGTAAATTTATAAAATCTTTCTTTTCATTCTTCTTTTTATAGTTTTATAGTGGAATGCTATGTTTCTTATTTCACCTACTGTATAATAAGAAAAAAGTACGAAAAGAGGTTATCTCATGCTAGAGGTTATTGCAACTTGTTTAGAAGATGTGAAGCGAATTGAAAAGGCTGGTGGAAATCGAATTGAACTCATTTCATCATATACAGAAGGTGGTTTAACACCGAGCTATGCTTTTATAAAAAAAGCAGTAGATGCAGTGCAAATACCAGTTCATGTTATGATTCGTCCGCATGCGAAGTCTTTTACATATACGGAAGAAGAAATTGAAATGATGAAAGAAGATATTGTAGTTGCTAAAAATCTTGGAGCTGCTGGTGTTGTATTAGGTGTATTAAACGTACAAAATGAAGTTGATGAAGAGAAATTAGCAGATATATTATCTGTTGTGGATGGAATAAATGTAACGTATCATCGTGCGATAGATGATACAGAAAATCCAGTAGAAGCGATGAAAGCTTTGAAAAAATTCAATAAAGTTACTCACGTGTTAACTTCAGGCGGACAAGGAAATGTAGTAGATAATATTCCGGTGCTTCGAGAGATGCAGAAGGAAAGTGAAGGGAATATACAGCTTGTTGTCGGAAGTGGAGTAACGAAAGAGAATGTAAAGCAATTGCTAGATGAAACTGGAATTTCTCAAGCTCATGTCGGTACAGCGGTAAGAGAAGGGAAATCATGTTTTTCTGAAATTGATCCTAATTTAGTACAAGAATTAGTTCAAATAATAAAATAAACACTTAAGAAAGAGGAGAAACGATGAAGGAAAATACGAAGAAAGAATTATTCTCATGGGCTAAAACGATAGGATTTACCCTTGTATTAATCGCTATTATTCGCGGTGTTTTATTTACACCTTCATTAGTACAAGGGGAATCGATGATGCCCACTTTAGAAAATAACGAACGAGTTCTCGTGAATAAGATTGGTTATAGTATAAGTGGATTAGACCGTTTTGACGTTATCGTCTTCCACGGAAAAGAAGGGTACGATTTAGTAAAACGAGTAATTGGTTTACCGGGTGATACAGTTGAGTATAAAGATGATGTTTTATATGTAAACGGAAAAGCGATGGAAGAACCGTATTTAAAAGAATTTAAAGAAAAGGCGTCTGGTCGTGTATTAACTCCTGATTTTACGTTAGAACAAATCACAGGGAAAACGAAAGTGCCAGAAGGCCAAGTGTTTGTTTTAGGAGATAATCGTGAAGTTTCTAAAGACGGTCGTATGTTTGGATTTATTTCAGAAGATGAAATTGTCGGAAAAGGACAAGCTGTTTTCTGGCCGTTGAAACAAGTGAGAGCGTTATAAAGTAA
>NZ_JBFPJH010000337.1:0-3379 GCF_040838255.1 Bacillus sp. C30
TAATATAATTCTTTTGTTTTCGCATTATAAACCTTATCACTCAACGAGGCATCAATCGTAACTACACCTGTTGTTTTTTTAGAATATGTAATAACATAATACGTATGTAGAGAAGGATCTTTACTCTTTACCTCTACACGTACATAATCCGTCTCTCCTATCTCATTTAACTTTCGCTCAACCTCTTTTTTCACACCTACAATATCTTCTTTTTCTCCTTTAATTTCCCTACTCACAATGGTATTTCCTTGATCAGAAAGTAATACTACTTCAGCATTACTTAAACTCACTTCATTTGGTATATTGAAATAATAAATTGCATACGAATCTTCCGATGGATTTTTGTCTTCTCCTAATTCCCTTGGCAAAATTAGTGCTTCTATTCCACTTCCTGCATTCACCGTTGGATTCCTATACATTTTATTCCCGACTGCGATTGCAATATTGGCCGTTTTAATTGCTGATTGTGCTGTTGTTGAACTAGAATCTCCTTCTCTTACATTTGAAGTTAATGAAATTTCAACCTTTTTATTATATCCAGAAACCGCTGTATCTTCTCTTATATTTCGTGCATGGATGTTAACATCTTCACTATTATATGTAATGCGTCCTATTGTATTTTTACTATTTGAAGATACATTATCTCCTTTTTTATTAACATCCTCATCCCCTAAATTATCGTAAATTTTTCCTTGTTTCTTTTGGCTCTTAAATAGCAATCTCTTATCTTGTTTTATCGCTAACCAGCTATATAGAGAGGAATACTTTCTTACTTTTACCATGTTTCTCTCCACAAACATGGCAAAAGTAAGAATCCTCCAATAATTCAGCAGCACATTTTCTACATTTCTTCATTTTTATAACCCCTTTTTTCAATTTTAGCTTTTCTGCACGATATTTATATATACTTTTATCATAATTTAAATTCTCTCTTTTTTCTATTTATAGAATTATATAGAAGAATAACTTCTCGCCCTCCCTCTTCATTTTACGAAAATAATACGCAAAAAAATCAACCGGATGGTTGATTTTTTATCGCCTACTATAATGTGCAGTGTCAATCCCTCGCTGCGCTAACCAATGGTACGTTTCACCTTTTACAACAAGAGGTACAGATTGTAACTCTTCTATCGTCTTCACGCCAAGAGCTGTCATAATAAATTTTAAATCTGTATGTAAAAGATCAATTTCATCCACTAAATTCTCAACACCATCTTGCATTAAAATACGTAAAAAGTATCCAGCAAACGCAGTTGTATTCGCCCCTAATGCGATTGCCTTTGCCACGTCAAGTGCTGTTTGTATACCCCCAGATGCAATAAAAGAGAGGTTATTATTTGTAGAGGTTGCTTCAATAATCGAGGTAGCTGTTTGTATGCCCCAGTTATTAAAATAAGAAAGCATTCGCTGTCTTCTTTCATTTTCAACAGCAGCAAAATTCGTACCACCTTGTCCGCCAATATCAATTGCTGTTATACCTATATTCGCTAACTGTTGTACTGTTTCCTTACTCATTCCAAAACCGACTTCTTTTACGATGACAGGTACTTTACTTTTTAAAACTATTTTCTCAATCCGCTGAAGTACACCAGTAAAATCACGGTCTCCTTCTGGCATCGTTAACTCCTGTATGACATTTAAATGAATTTGCAGTGCATTCGCTTCGATCATATCAACGGCACGCTCTGCCTGTTCGACAGTTGCCTCACTTCCTAAGTTTGCGAAAAAAATCCCATTCGGATTTACTTTCCTAACAACTTTATACGAAGCCGCTTCACTTTCATCTTTTAAAGCTGCCATTTGCGAACCTACAGCCATAGCAAGGTTATGATGTTTCGCTACATATGCTAATTGCTCATTAATATGTAATGTTTGCTCTCCTCCACCACCAGTCATCGCATTGATAAAAATCGGCGAACTTAGTGAAAGTTCGCCGATTTTTGTTTCACATGTTATAGTGACATAACTTGAATTTGGCAAGCTTTGATGCACAAAATCAATATCATGAAAGCCATGCGTACGAGACTGACCAGTAGAAAGAGCATATTCAATATGATCTAATTTACGTTTTGCCCTTACCACTTGTACCCCTCTTTATTTCTTTAATTTTTTCAGTTGTTCACCAATAATATCACTTAACTGGAAAGTAGCCGAATCAGCATTTGGCTCATATTGGCTATAATCTTCTGTTACATTATTTTCTTCAAGCGTTTCTTTTATGCTTAAAGAAATACGTTTTTCTGCTACATGGACTTCAAGTACTTTCACTTTTACTTCTTGTCCCATTTCCAATACTTCATTTGGATTTTTCACGTGACGATTTGCAATTTGAGATACATGCACAAGCCCTTCAACACCAGGTAAAATTTCAACAAATGCACCGAATGTAACAAGGCGTTTTACTACTCCCTCACGAATATCTCCAGCCTTTATTTCGCCAGCAACATTTTCCCAAGGTCCCGGCTGAGCTGCTTTAATTGATAAAGAAATACGTTGCGTATCAGCATCAACAGATAACACTTTTACCTTTACCTTTTGACCTTGCTCTAATACCTCAGAAGGTTGCTCTACACGTTCGTGTGAAATTTGTGAAATGTGAACTAAACCGTCCACACCACCAACGTTAACGAAAGCACCAAAATCCGTTAATCGTTGTACTGTTCCTTCAACAACATCTCCTCCTTTTAACGAAGAGATTGCTTCTTTTTTCTTAGAATCTAGTTCTAGTTCTACTACGGCTTTATGCGAAAGGATTACACGATTTTTTTCACGGTCTAATTCAACAATTTTCACCGCTAATGTTTTTCCTTTATAGTCAGCAAAGTCTTCTACATAATGTACTTCTACAAGTGAAGCTGGGATAAAACCACGAACACCAAGGTCCACAACTAACCCACCATTCACGATATCTTTTACAGTAACATCAAATACATGACCAGAATTAAATTTTTCTTGTAATTCTACCCACGCTTTTTCTGCGTCAACAGCTCTCTTAGATAAAACAAGATCATCATCTTCTAATTTAATAATTTTCAATTCAAGTGTTTGATCTAATTCTACAACATCGCTTGCCTTTTCAATATGAACGTTAGCTAATTCACTAATCGGAATTACGCCATCTGTTTTGTATCCAATATTTACAAGAACTTGTTTCTCTTCAACTTTCGTTACAGAACCTGTAACAACGTCACCAACTTGTAATTCTTTTGAATTCATAACTTCTTCATTCATTTTCTCTACCATGGAAATACCTCCCTACAGAATTGACAAAGCATTTTTATGTATATACGAAATGAAAACAAATGTTTTCATTTGCATGTTTAAGAATTTATCATCACATATTCTGTTTCAATACAGTTCACAAGAAACTATATTAAAT
>NZ_JBFPJH010000338.1:0-3342 GCF_040838255.1 Bacillus sp. C30
GTAGCGGTTGCTTAAACCCAAACGCCACTTTATAATCCGTTCTCTATTTTTTAAACTTTGCAACAGAACCGATCTTTATATATTCCGCCTGTTTTTTTGATTGTACCACTATAAAAATATCCTGGATCAGGATTTTTGATATATACATTTTTATTTAACTTTAGACGTGAAATAAAATATGCCCCCTATTGATCCATTTGATCGAAATCATCTAATGACAAATAATCTAAATCACGAATGCATAAATCGCATGGACCTAAGGTATCTAAGCCTTCTGTTTCCAAAAGTCTTTTCATTCTTTTTTCTTGGTCCGACTTGAAAATTGAGAAATTGACCGTTATGTAAATCGTATTCTAATTTAATCTTAATGCCAGCTGTTTGCGCACATCCTCCAGAACCTGGATATACTTTCTCTAAAGCACGTGGTATTTGAAATAAAGTGTTGTCTAAAATACAAATTCGTTTAAATTGAGTGAGTGAAGCATTTGAAATTTGTGTTTGCTCACAAACTTTTTGTTGTAAACACAAGACCGCTCTGTTTATTTAAGCCTTCCGGGCTGAGTAAAGTACCTGTAGCTGCATGAAGCCTACTACATAATCGGACTAAAGGATCACTAGCGACCCATTGATTAATCCAGAAAACTTACGTTTGCGCTTTATAAATCCAATTTCTCTTCCCGATTCTTCTAAAAAGCAGAAGTCATATATCGTTGTAGTTCTTCTGCAAATGGTTGTATGAGCTAAGGCGAGTTCTCTTTCCTGTATCATTTCTACCAAATCACGAAAACTGAGGTTGTACCGTAGGTACCAACGTACAGTTACCAAAATCATATCTAGCTGCTAGTGTTTCCATTCAAACAACGTTTCCCTTTTCATACTGCTCACAGACCTTTTATAGAGTCATAGTATCAGTATGTCCCAGGTTAAGAGATTCCTTGCAAGAGCTGCTTTATAACCAAATCATTTAACACCAACAGCATCAAATGCTCTGTTTACAGAAGTAACCTCAGCTGATTGTGGCCCATATAAATCTGCGGCTGACTGTACAAGGGCTTGTCTTGTCTGAGAAAATGTTGCCGATTCTGTGAGATATTGAGTATTTGCGCGGTAAAAGATTTTACCCATTTCATTTTTACCAATACCGTTCACAGTTACTCCATAATGAGTACCACCCTCTGCAACAAGATACGCTGCTTTATTTATAATTCCGCTATTTGTGTGTACAAATTTACTTTGATTCATTCCTGTATAACGTTTAGAATAATGGTCTGGATCACCGTATTGTGTTGGATCGCTCATAGAACGAAGGGCTTGCCCCGATTGGAAGAATAAATCTTCTCCAATTAGATAATCGGGATTTGAGTTGTTATAATATTCGATTAATGCCCCGAAAATATCTGACATTGATTCATCGACTGCGCCAGATTCATTTTGATAAATTAAGTTGGATGATGATTCTGTTACTGCATGTGTTAGTTCATGACCAACAACATCAATTGCAGCTGTAAATGAACGTGTTGATCCATCTCCATCTCCATATACCATTTGTTTTAGGGTCGGATCCCAAAATGCGTTTTCAAATTGTTTTCCAAAATGAACAGATGAAACAATTTTAGCACCATTGCCGTCATAGGAATCTCTTCCCTGAACGTTTTTATAATAATCATATACAATTCCGGCATAAGTATGAGCATCCACAGCTGCCTGTGCATTTTTGCTTGTGAAACTGTTACTACTATTACTTAACAGGACACCTGGAAGAAACACAGTGTGATCCTCATTTTGTGCATCATACGTATAAATTCCCTTTCCACGTGTCTGATCTACTAAATAATAAGCATTATTAGATTGGACAAGATTCAACTTTTTTGTATTTCCAAATGAATCTTGTCCTGTTCCCGTTGTTCTTGACCCAATAATATTTTTTTGGGGGCTTGCTGCATGTAAAACTTCAATATGATCTAAGATTTTTCCAGTCGCTGCCTCGACAAAATAATCATGGTTACCTGGTTGTGGAGATAAAAATCCTAAATGAACATGATATGCATAAGATACTGTGTCATTTTTTGCATATACTACAAGTTCAGATGTCGGTTTTACATCATAGTTTGGCTTAAAGCTTAGTTCTTTTTCAGCAATAAACACTGCCTCATCAGAAGAGACTTTTTGATTTGGTTGTTGTAATTTTTTATCTAAATCGGAAATGACGGTTCCAGAAAAAACGATTAATACTCCCTTGTTATCAACATGTGCAACTTGTGTAGATCCCCATACTGGAACACCGCTATATGTTTGTTGTAATCGAACAATTTTTGCACCTAACTCGTCATCTTCTTGTTTCTTTACAGTGAATGATTCTTTAGCACTTTTTGTACCTAGTTTATATTTGTCCTTATTTTCATCAATATATCGAAATACTATATCCTCAGTTTTTATTGAAGATGGTGTCGTCAGCTGTCCAGAAATAAACTCTGGAGACTTGGTGACCTCATTATACTTCTCTGTAGACAGCACATTACTTGATGTAGCCGCATAGCTAGATGTCGGTAAACTAATTGATGTAGCAATAGCACCAGCTGACAATAAAACTGCTAGACTTTGTTTCTTTATTTGCATATTTTCTTCTCCTTTGTTTTATATCCTGTTTTGGACAGAAATTTATATATTCTTAAAATTATATTTATATATTTTGTGGAGATGGAATATATAAATATAACTTGTTACCATTACACATAAAACAATTAAAATCATTTATCACATACTAGATCAACAATATGGATTTACTGAGTACTCAAAATTTCTCGCTTAAAGGTTGGATCGATTTTATATTTATTTCGCCACTGTCAAAAAACGTTGAACATGTGGCTTATTTTCTTGTGAGTTTTTTACAGTCCAAGTATGATATGGAGATTGTTTAGAATCATGCCACATATGAAAATTAGGATTCTGTTGCAAAATTCATAAATTCGAACGTTTATTCCAGATTGGTGTATGTTAATTCATATTTTTTCAGGGCATTAAAACTTTGCAATAGAACCATATAACTTTTTAAAAAAATAGTTCAGCTCTAGATCAATGCTTAGGGCTGAACGGAAAGGGTAAAGCAATTGCAATTATATCATTGTATCTTTATAAAAACACGGATAGATTTATCTAAAAACCGGACAAACCTGTACTTGCCATCATGACGGGAGAATTGAAATGACTCCACTTTTTGAACTGATATATTGCAATGACTTAGAAGGAAACAAGTACTTAGGTAGATTTGAACACTATGAAGTGGAAACTGCGCTGGGTACATGAATATGGAACACTGATTTATCAAATCTGGAAAAAGAAAAA
>NZ_JBFPJH010000339.1:0-3342 GCF_040838255.1 Bacillus sp. C30
GTATTTTGAATATAAGAATCGAAAGATTTTTTACAATATAGAAGGATCGGGTCCTGTCATATTGTTTTTACACGGTCTTGGAGGAAATTCGAATAATTGGTTATATCAAAGAAAATACTTCAAGAAGACATGGACCGTAATCTCACTCGATTTACCTGGGCATGGGAAATCCGAAGGGATGGAAATTAGTTTTAAAGAATATTCAAATGTTTTATATGAGTTATGTAATCATTTAAAGCTAAAATCAGTAACAATTTGTGGTCTTTCGAAAGGAGCTAGAGTGGGTATCGATTTTGCTATTCAATATCCACGTTTTGTTTCTAGCTTAATTGTTGTAAATGCATTTCCCTATTTAGAACCGGCAGATCGTAAAGAACGACTTGAAGTATATGATTTACTTAGCTTGCAGGATAAAGGGAAAACTTGGGCTGATACGTTATTGAGAGCAATGGGAGTAGAAGATAATGATGCAATTGTCCGAGGATTTCATCAATCCCTACAAACGATTCATCCGACGCATATTCAAAGGCTATTCGCTGAATTAGTTGATTACGATCAAAGACCATACCTCTCTAACATTGCATGTCCTGCATTAATAATACGAGGAGAGAATGATTATTTTGTTCCGGAAAAGTATGTGAGAGAATTTGAAAAACACCTGAGAAACGTGACTTTCGTTGAGTTGAAAAATAGTGGGCACTTGCCTTATTTAGAACAGCCTACTAGCTTTAATGTGACGGTAGAGGCATTTTTAAATCATGCGCTTGATTAATACCATTTTTGCAGTGAATACTGTTATTAATGAGTTCAGGACACCAGCTTGGAGAGGAGGGAACTAAATGGAATGGCAACCGAATCGTGAAGATAAGATACCAGTTTATAAACAAATTGCTGATTACATTGAAAGAGGCATTTCTACCGGTGAATTCCCTTCTGATAGAAAATTACCTTCCGAGCGTATGTTAGCACAGAATTTACAAGTGAACCGGAGTACGGTCGTAGCTGCTTATGAGGAATTGAAATCACTTGGGGTAGTAGAACGGAAAAAAGGAAGCGGCACTCGGGTGAATACAGATATATGGGGTGTGTCACATAAACGAATACCGAACTGGGGTAGGTACGTTGAGGATGGATCGTTCTTACCTAATGTACCACTTGTTCAACAAATTCGAACGGAAACACAAAAAGATGATTTAATCAATTTAGCGAGTGGTGAATTGTCATCAGATTTAATTCCGAGTGATAGATTTCGAACAATTTTGTCGGAGAAAACATTTATGGGAAATCTCGGTTATGACCATCCGCTTGGAAATGAAATGTTGCGAAAAACCATTGCGACACATGTCGAGCAATATAAACAAATAGAAGCAGATTCAAGCTCTATTCTTATTACATCTGGAGCTCAGCAAGCACTTAATCTTATCGTTCAATGTTTGTTAAAGCCTGGAGATGCGATTGCAATTGAGGATCCCTCCTATTGTTATTCACTTCCGATGTTTAAATCAGCAGGTTTAAAAATATTCCGTTTACCAGTTGATCAGCATGGTATGAATCCAGATGACTTAATCGATTTGCACAAAAAGCATCGCATTCGTATGGTGTTTTTAAATCCGGATTATCAAAATCCAACTGGAACGGTACTTTCATTGGCAAGACGTAAAAAGGTTTTAGAACTATCTTCTGAATTTGGTATACCGATTGTAGAAGATGATCCGTATAGTTTGACTTCTTTTAATGGAGAAGTGAATCCAACATTGAAATCGATGGATCAAAATGGGAATGTTCTTTATGTGAGCTCATTATCAAAAATTGTTGCATCAGGATTACGTATCGGTTGGGTAATTGGCCCCACGCGCGTAATTGAGAGATTGGCAGATGCGAAGCAGCAAGTTGATTTCGGTCATAGTGTATTTACACAGTGGGTAGCGAACCAATTTTTAGAATCTGAGGATTTTCATACGCATATTACGATACTTCGTGGACAACTGAAACAAAGAAGAGATGAGTTAATTAGAAAGCTTGAAGAAATATTAGGGGACCAGATTGAATTTTTTGTTCCTGAGGGCGGAATACATTTATGGTGCAAAGTGCAAGGAACGTTTGATGAATATCATTTACTAGGTGAATCTATACAAAATGGTGTAGCATTTGTCCCAGGAAGCGTCCTAGGTTCGAAAAGTGAATATATCCGATTTACTTTTGGCAGAGCGAATGTAGAGCAAATTCAGCTTGGAGTTACAAGGTTTGCGGAAACATTAAATGAGATTTCATAATAGTGAAGCGTAATATGGAAATGAGGGAAAGAAATGAAGTACGTGACGCTTTTACTTCAAGTAGGCGTGCTATATGTTTTTAGCTTAGCTGGTACGTGGATTCAAGGAGTATTCCATCTGTCGATGCCAGGAAGTTTAATAGGGATGTTAATATTGTTTCTACTCCTTTCTACTCGTATTTTTCCATTAAAGTGGTTTGAGGTAGGGGCAGAAAAGTTAATAGTATTTTTACCGTTATTTCTAATTCCTTCGACAACAGGATTAATGGAATATGGATCTTTTCTTTTAAGTAAGGGGAGTGTTATATTCCTTTTAGTAATTGCAAGTACGGTAGTAACATTGATTGTTTCAGGGTATGTAAGTCAATTATTAGTAACATCAAAAAAATAAAATCGACAAGGTGCACGATTCAAATGGTCTTAATTATTATTACTGTAGTAATTTATTTATTGGCGACAAAGTTATATAAAAAATTTACGTTTCCATTTACGTTACCGGTATTAACAGTTACAGCAATTATGATTTGCTTATTTTTGATATTTGGTATTTCTCATCATGAGTATAAGGAAAATGGGGGAGACATTCTTTCAGGTTTTTTGAGTCCTGCAATTGTAGCGTTAGCTATACCTCTATTTAAAGAGCGAAAGATACTTATGAAAAACTTTTTAGCGATACTAATCGGCGTAGTGATAGGTATAGTGGCTTTAACGAGTATGAATGTAGTGATTGGTGGAATTTTAAATATAGATAAGGAACTTATATTAACAACTTTACCACAATTAGCGACAATGCCTATTGCCATTTCATTAGCGGATCAAATTGGTGGCATTCCATCTATGACTTCTAGTTTTGTAGTTGTTGCAGGAATAACAGGTGCTATTATCGGACCGACAGTACTTAAGTTTTTCCGTATAACAAGTACGATTGGAAAAGGAGTGGGGATGGGCTGCGCATCACATATTATTGGTGTGAGCCGTCTAGTGAAAGAAGGAGAGAAAGAGGCAACTATCGGTTCGGTAACGATGATTGTAACAGGGATACTTATTAGTATATTAGTACCTTATGGAAT
>NZ_JBFPJH010000340.1:0-3341 GCF_040838255.1 Bacillus sp. C30
AAAGTGTGTTTTTTGAATTCGAATTACATCCGAACAATAACAGAGCCTCCAGCTGGTGCACAAACTTGGTTTTGCTGTTGTTCCATTGATTTTATTAATTGATTATTTTCTTCGATTAATGAGATTAATTTAGCTAATTGGCTTTCAAGGCTTGCGATGCGCTGCATCATGTATTGCGAATCATAATGCAGTGTATTCCTTACTGGATGGGGGGAGTAAGCATATTGTTGATTTATATTTGGATTCCAATGAGGATACATTTGAATCGTTCCTCCTTCAATAAATTACTGATCTTTCTTATAGTAAATGCCTATGTATATGTAATGGTGACTTAAAAATTCTTTCAAACGAAGAGGATTATGTAGGGGGAATGGAAAAGTAATAAAGTACATTTTCTGGAAATTTTCAAACGGAATAGCAAATATATTAGAAGACAGCAACGTTCATGTAAATGGATATTATATGGGGAGAAATTATGAGAGGAGATGCTATTTTGGCTAATAATAAAAAAAGAAATGATGCTATGACAATTGGTGTCGCTATAGGTGTTGTAATCGGTGTAATTCCTGGTGTATTTACTGATAATATAGCAATCGGAATAGCGATTGGGATTGCAGTTGGAATGGGGATTACGCTTTTGAAGAAATAATGAGTTGTAAATTATTTTAATGTGAAAATTCTTGTTTCAAGAGATTGAATTTTCGGAATATAAAACCTATTTTTCCTTTTTTTATGATATTATATATGCAAAGGATGGTGATGGATATGCCAATAAACAATCAAGCAGAACAAAACTGCTTCATTTGTGAAAAACATAAAGGGAACATTACAGTTCCAGGTGGAGCTATTTACGAAGATGAACTCATTTACGTTGGACATGTCCATTGGGATGCAGAAGAAACATATCTTGGTTATGTAATGATTGATATAAAGAGACATGTACCTGGTCTCGCTGAATTAACTGAAGATGAGGCAAAGGCATTCGGACTGATAACAAGTAGAGTAAGTAAAGCGGTTAAAGAAAGCAAAGGTGCAGAACATATTTACAGTTTCGTTTCAGGTAATGGTGTACCACATTTGCATATGCACATTATTCCACGTTATCCAAATACACCAAAAGAGTTTTGGTCACCGACTGAAGTAGCAAATTGGACTGGTGCACCACATGGAAATTCAGAGAAAATTAAAAAACTATGCGAAAGAATACGAAAGTATATGGTAAATGAGTATGCATACAACAAATAATACACAATATTCATGGGTTGGAAGTAGGGAAATGTGTTTAGACGAAGTTTCAGTAAAGCAATATGGTGATATCGTACTTGGTAGATACGGCGGGAATATAAGTGCCGGAGCAAAAAAGAATGAAGACGGTGCATTAGTTTTGTCGAATGGTGATTGGGAATTCGCCGTTATATTAGACGGGCATAATAGTGCAGAAAGTGTTGGATTAGTAGTAAATACAATCCAAAAAGAATATGAAAATATAGAAGTGATTATGAAAGAATCAATTGAAACCGTATTTCGATCTGTTGAAAATTATATACTTACGATATTTCAATCCCGCTCATTTAAAGAAAAGTGCGAAAGGGTAAAAGGTGAAACTGCTTGCTTAATATGCGTAAGAAAAGAAAATTACATATGGTGGCTTTCCATAGGTGATTGCTTAGTTTATGTATTTCATGATGAATTACATAAATTAGGACAATATACATTGAATCAACGCCACTTTTACGAATGGATTGGAAATGTAAACACATTTGATTTACCCGTTCCTTGCTATTCATCAGGAATTCGTGAATTACGTACTGGAAAGAATCGAATTGTAATGGTGACAGATGGGGTATTAGAATGCGGGGAACGCCGTTATGAAACTCCATTAAATCTTTATAATGATATGAATGGAAATAATGTAGAGCTTAAAGAACATGTTCACAATGTTTTAGAACACGTTCATCATCAATTAGGACGAGATAGTGCGACCATTATTAGTTGGGACCTAGAAAACAAAACAAATGCTACGTATCCGAGTGATCAACCGGAGAAAATTAAAGTAAAAAAATAAAAAGGAGAGGGTTTTCTGTCCGTTACAAAAATATCCTTATTAATTTTATGGGTGCTATCTTTATTGGTTTTTGAAAGAATAGCGAGAAGACAGTTAAATATACCGAAACAAAAAGGATGGAATAACCAATATGTGAATGATACACATAAGTGGGGAAATAGAATTATCATTTCCTCTTATATAGTTGTTATTGCTATAAGCACTTTTCTTCCAAATCGTATATATATGGGCTATGTACCTCTTTTATTTTTTATTACGTTATATGGATTTCAATCATATATGGAGTGGAAATATGATAAGGAATCGCGGGAGTTTTTGATTTCATTATTAGGAGTTGTAGCATTAATAATAACAGGGTTCATACTATATTTCTTCCTTTAATATAGTATGAATTTAAAGGAAGAGGGAGAGAAGAAATGAAAAACCCTTTCTTACGTGCAGAATCGATCATTTTTAATGAAGATCATTCAAGAATACTCGTTCAATAACCGTTAATATAGTCCACTTTATTTTAAACAATTCAATGAAGTAATAGGAGGAATGATATTGAGAACCTATACATTTTGGATTATAATTTTTGTGTTTTGTATAGCGGGCTACTTTTTGGATCGATTTTTAAGAAAAAAATTGAATATGCCAAAGAGCGGGTTTTGGGGATATAATAAATATGTAAATAACTTACATAAAAAATTGGAAATAGGACTGCTTTTTGTTTATTTAATAATTAGTTTTATTTACATCTTTAAATTCGAAAGCACTAATATTTGGTTTATCATTTTCACTTATTTAGGGGTTACGTGGATCCTAAGGACATGGATGGAATGGAAGTATGATAGAGAATCGAAAGAATATATTTTTTCGATAATTGGATTATTTGCATTTATTTTTATGACTTCGATGCTATTTTACTTCGTTCCACCTGCTGCATAATAAAATGATTATTGATGGTACAAATAATGAGATAACTAATTAATAAGAAACCATTCATCTATACATGAATGGTTTCTTATTATGTGTACGAAGTTCGGTCTTCGCAATTTAATCATTTATTTTAGCCAATATGGATTTAATGAAATTTGTTTTATCCTCTGCATATTTATGCTTATCATTAGGGTTAGCTGTTGAAAGTTGAATCTTTAACTGTTCATACTGCATACGAGAAGTTTTATTGTCTATTAAGCAATCTCTGAATTTTAATTGTTCTATTAAATATGGATTCCCTTGTTCATACATATGAATTTGATGAGTTCTTGGCTCACCTTTATTGAAATAATAC
>NZ_JBFPJH010000341.1:0-3320 GCF_040838255.1 Bacillus sp. C30
ATATTTATCAATCCACTTCATATACACTAATTATACATCATCAATATTACGAAAAAATAAACATATAAACATTAGAGGAGTGTTGATTAAATGAGTACTTACGTTTTAGTACATGGAGCATGGCAAGGTGAATGGGCATGGGATTTAGTAAAACCTCAACTAGAGGCTTTCGGACATACAGTTATTACACTAGACTTACCTGGAAGTGGGAAAGATACAACTCCATCACAAAATATAACATTAGATTCCTATGTTAATGCAGTAACAACTATTATAAATCAACAAAATGAAAAAGTTATTCTTGTTGGACATAGTATGGGTGGAATTGTGATCACTCAAACCGCTGAGCTTATACCAAATAAAATCGATAAATTAGTATATCTTTGTGCATTCTTGCCACAAAATGGAGAAAGTCTTGGTAGTAAGTTAGACGGAGAAGCTGGCCCACAATTCTCTATAAATGAGAATGACATGACCGCAGAACTTATACCAGAGTTGATTGAACAAACATTTTTAAATGCTACAGAAGACGGTTCTATTAAAGGAGCATCTTTTAATCAAATGCGTCCTCAACCACTAGGACCGTTCCAAAAAGAGCTGAAAATATCAGAAGAGAACTTTGGAACTGTAAATCGTATTTATATCGAAACAACTCTAGATAGAGCGATTCCGATTGATTTTCAGCGCCGAATGCATACAGAAACTACTTGCACAAAAATAATTACTTTGGAAGCTGATCATTCACCATTCTTTTCTAAAACAACAGAACTTGTGAATTGCTTAAATGAGTTAAGCTAAATTTCATTTAATGAAAATAGACACCCGCGGGTGTCTATTTATTATGCTAACTAGGGATTGTATTTTCTTCTCTACATTTGCGTTCCCTTTTTCTTCATCTCCCACTTTTTATACAGTAGTACTGCCCCAAATAAGAATACCCCCGCAATGAATGAGCCTACAGGTAACATTTTTATCATTTCATCAGGAAATACGAGCGGAAGTAATGGAAATGCATAAGCTGCTGGAATACGTACTCCAACGATTTTTAATAAAATTAGCATTAATATCATATTTAATAAAGTAACTACAATCCATGAATCAATCGCAAAGTACAATAACGTTCCAACAGTTGCTGATGTAGTTAATACTAGTATTTGTTTAAATGCCATTTTTTCATTGTACATCGTTTTTTGAAGTGATTCATACACAACGACTAGAATTGGCGGAATAACCGCTAATTGTTCATAACCAGTTATCCAACATAAACTGATCCATACAAAATTTAAAAATAGAAATACAACCATATATTTATATTGGATTTTAACTTTTCTCTCAATACCGTTATTCAATTTAAAAATAAGAACACCAATCATTAAAATAAATGTCAAAACGAAGACTGAGATAACAAATGACCATTCCGTCGCATTTGTTACTAATGGTAATAAACCTGTCGCAATAGATGGTGCTAAATTGGATTGAATAACACGTAAAAACAACATCATTAATATAAGTGTTAAGCTAACTTTTCCTATATAGGAAATATCCATTTGATTCACTGCAAAACCAATAACAGCTGTTATTGACGGCGCAATAAAGATTTTTTCTGGTTGTCTTAGCCATCCCGGCTCACGATATACCCATAAAGCTATTGCCATCGCAGCTATTTCCGGCAAAATTACTTCTGGATCATCTAATAGTACACCAGCTGTAACCATCGCTAATATAAATAGAATTGCAATGCTATATGATATGATTGTTTCTTTCCTTGAAATTACTGAATTCATTATTACATACTCCTTTTTGCTTATTACTCTCATAAAGTAAAACAATACCCTATATACCCTACTTAGGTATTGTATATTAACATCTTTTCTATTTCAAGTATTTGTAGTTTTTTCATTCTTTATCACCCCATACACTTACAAAACAAGGAATGTTTATAGGCATTGACACTTATTAAAAGATAGGTTAAAATAACTATACATTAGTAAGTAACTAATGTAATTAAATCTAACTAGAGGTGAAAACAAATGAAAAACATTTTATTCCGTATTAACGAATTATCAAAAAAAGAAAGAACATTTGGATTAACAGTTGATGAAAAACAAGAACCACAAATGTTGCGTCAAAACTATACAAAAACATTTCGCGGGAGCTTAGATTCCATTTTATTAAACACAAAAATCGTTGATCAAAATGGTCTTAACGTTACACCAGTTGCATTACAAGATGCTCAAATACGTTTAAAATTAAGCAAATGAAATCAAAACTAAAAAAACAATCGTATAAAACATAAAAAGAGCTGAAATTCCTATATAGAAATTCCAGCTCTTTTTATTGTCTTTTCTAATTTAGTAAACGAGCGATACATCGCAATTCTCCACGATACAATCATCGCAAAAGCGAGTAAGAAAAACATTCCACTTAATTGGGTTAAATCAATCGACTGACTTAAATATGATTTCAATGCTACCCGGACAGCTAATAAACCAACTAAAATAAATATGAACGCTTTTGATGGTTTCATATATATGTCTTCGCCTCTTATTTCGAACTTAGATGTTTTAATAAGAAATATAGAGAAAATAAGTCCTACGCTAATTGCCTCTACTATTTCTAAAGACGTTAATCGAAACTCTGGTAAGAAGTACATCATTGCACCAGTGCTCATAAAAATTGGCGGTAATATAATTTTCTTTTTCGTTACCGGTTTTTTCGCTGACTTAAAGCGAAGAATCATAACTCCAACGGCCATACAAACCGCTACTATACTTGATAAAAGTGCTAAACTCATACTCTCCACTCCTATCTATTTAAAAGATTTTTTGAGCAAAATCATAAACCAAACGAGCCCAACACTTATAATGATATGACTTAATCCAGCCATATGGCTTAAACCATTAAAGTCAGTTCCATTTACTTGTAGAATACCTCTAAATACCATTGTAGCAATAGTAAAAATTAATCCTACATTATAAACAACAAACCACGCACGAAAACTTTTTGTTTCACGGACATTAAATACTTTAAATAGAGCTAAAGCGACCAAAAAGAATACAAAGCCGAGCACTAATACGTGTGTATGCACTAATTGCAACATAGTGGATCCTTTAATTCCTTGCGCTTTCGTATACTCTCTAGCAAATACACCTGATAATAAACCAATAATTAAGTAAATGAATGCTGCATTATATAATTTCTTCATCATATTCCTCCTGCTGTAGAACGACAATTTATATCGTCACTTTCCATATTCACTGCAATCATTTTACGCAAAGTTTATGAACGGAATATGAACAGATTATTACATTCTATTATTT
>NZ_JBFPJH010000342.1:0-3311 GCF_040838255.1 Bacillus sp. C30
ACTTATCAATATAAAAAATAAAGGAGAAGAATTAGATTTAGGTCAAGCAACTTCATTCTGTATTTCGTTTAAAAAACCGGATGGAACTAGAGTATTTCAAGACAACTGCCAACCTGTTAATGTATTAAAAGGTAAGTATCAAATCGTATTAAAGACACAAACTTTAGCATCTATAGGGAATGTACTTGCCCAGGTTCATATTACGGAAAATGATAGAATCATAGATACACAACAATTTGTGTTTGTTGTTAAAGAATCACTTGCAAGTGATGAGGCTATTGAATCCACAAATGAATTTGGTAAAAGTATTTCATTAAACAAGCATATCGGCAAACAAGTAACTGTGCTTGATAGTGCAAACTTTACGCTACTAAATGATATTGTTGATGTAGAAGGAGTTACTTTTAATATCGTAAACAACTATGGTTATGCTGTACTTAAGGTTTCTTAACAAAATACGGATTTTATGGATGAAGAGGAGTAAAATGCTGTTCTTTTTGATTTGAAAAGAATAGAAAAACATGCGGAAAGATTTTAGTTGGATTTTTATTTCAAGAAAAGTAGAAATGAAACAACTTTGACGTATCTTAAGGATAGATAAATAAGATAAATATAGGCATTTGGATAAGCAGGAAGTGTATATTGTTAATATATTAGTAAAGAGGAGAGACTTTATATCCAATTCGATAAGATAAGCATCGTGGATTCACCGATTATATGCGAACGTGTTGGTTCTAAAGTAGATAGATAATTTATATTTCTAGTATTCTCTTTCTTGTAAGAATAAAAATGCGACTAGTTTTGAAGTAAGTATGTACTATATAGATTATACAGGTGTAGGGTTATGTTGCACAAGAAAGGATGTAACAATGGTATGGAAGAGGAATTGCAATCTAGTGTGCAAGAAGATGATTTAGATAGTGGAAGTCAAGTGCAACCAGATGAGGCGCCGCCATTACCAAATTGGATACAAGAAATGGAGCGAAATAATAACCAACAGAATAAAGAAGTCAACATCATTTCAGAAGAACCAAGTGACACACTCTCTTTTATAAATCAACTCCTTTATATGACGGAAGGTGTATATCATAATGAAAGAATTGATTCTTGGAGCCCAGGTGCATGGCAGTTATATAAAAAATATACAAACCCCGGTACTTCTTTCACTGTATATGTATATAGAAAACGTTATTACACAGATGTAGATACAGGGTTATATGATTATACATTCTCATTTAGAGGGACAGCAGACACAATGGATTATGTAGAAAATGTACTACAAGTAGTCGGAAATGTTGGAGGGTTACAAGCTGAAGATGCTGTCAATTATATGAGAAATCTAATTCATAACGATGAAAAATGGATTCAGCATATATATTTCACCGGCCATTCACTTGGTGGATATTTGGCACAATGGGTGCAAAGTGAGATCATTGATCAATCTTTATTTAAGCTTGATAAGAAAACTTTTACTGTCACCTTTAATGCCCCAGGGCTTTCGTCTATTATTTTTCCTATTATCAGTTCCTATCAAGCGAAAGTAATGAGTAAAATAATGCGTGATAAGTTAAATAAGTACGATAATTATATCCATAATTATCGTATAAAACAAGATTCAATCAGTCTTTGGGGTGATAACTTAGGAAAAGTATATTCTTATAATGCTAAGGGATCTGGAGATATAGGGTATTATCATAACTTAGATCGCTTTAAAGAATTAAACTTAACATAGAAGGTTATGGTGCAAGTAACTACTAAAATACAGCTTTTACAGATTAAGAGGGGCGCATACTGTGCTTCTCTTTTTAATTTGAATAAGGAGGAAAGAATGTGGATCGAATCGATGTATTATTAAAAACTTTTATTGCCACTTTCGGTGGCTTCTGTGGGTATTTCTTGAGAGGATGGGATGCGACATTGAAAATCTTAGTTACGATGGCAGTTATTGATTATTTAACTGGCATGATTGCAGCAGGATATAACGGAGAATTAAAAAGTAAAGTTGGTTTTAAAGGCATCGCCAAAAAGGTGGTGCTTTTTCTTTTAGTTGGAGTGGCAACCCAGTTAGATACAGCACTTGGAAGTAATAGTGCTATTCGTGAAGCGACAATCTTTTTCTTTATTGGAAATGAGTTGCTTTCGCTTTTAGAAAATGCAGGACGTATGGGAATTCCCCTTCCACAAGTTCTGACAAACGCAGTTGAAGTTTTAGGTGGTAAACAAAAACAAGAAGTTAAAAAAGGAGATGTTGAGTAATGGGTTGTTTCGCAGGTTCAGGTGGTCATAATTCAATTGTTCAAGGCGCAAATTGTTATGGAAAAGAGCATATCGAGGATAGACGTTTCTTAGATGCTGTTGCTAGATATGTGCAAGCAGCAGGATGGAAATATGTAAACTGTTCAGATGAAGTAGGAACGACAAAAAGCGCAGTTTGGAGTAATGCGGCAGATAATCATTTGCGTGTAAAAGATAGTGATGTAGATTTACAGTTTCATTTAAACGCTACTCCAGGAGGTACAGGCTGTGAGGTTTGGTTGCATCCTTCATATGGAAATAGAGAGTTAGCAGCGGCAATTTCAAAAGCGATGGCTGATGCTTTTGGATTAAGAGATCGAGGAATCAAGTTTTCTACTGAATTAGGATGGATTAATAAAACGAAAACAGGATTACTTCCTGAAATTTGCTTTATTGATAATGAAGGTGACATGAATAAGTACCGTGAAAACTTTGATAAAGCAGCTAAAGCTGTAGCTGAAGTTATTGTAGGGAAATCTATTCAAGGTGGAGGTGGTAGCGTGAGTAATGGTGGATACCAATACGTTAAGTCGGGAGGCTTTGGTGTTTCAATGTCCAAAGAAGTTCTAAATGCTATGAATGAGCGTGGGATTAAAGGGAAGGTTATTTCTGATCCTTTAACTGGAGTGGCGTACTTACAAACTGAAGTATTACCCAATACTGAGTTAGATAAAATTACTTGGTGGATGGATACTCGACCAGGTGGGAAATGGTTTTACGAATATATTAAAGTGAAATAAGAATAAGAGCCGTCCTGTTTGATGTGTATGCGAAATGAAAAAGGACGCCTTCTCTGTGGAAGCGTCCGCTTTACATAAATTTCTCTCGATGTCTGTTTTAGTATATGTAACTAAATTTCAAATATGATACTTAATAAAAAAATAGTAATTAATGTAGATTTATATTTAGATTTGGGTTGAAATAACCATAAGGTAAAACATACTATGTAATAGCAAATGAGGCCTATGTATTCGTAAAATAGCAAAAGAAAAAACGCACGTTGGCTATCCAATTAC
>NZ_JBFPJH010000343.1:0-3308 GCF_040838255.1 Bacillus sp. C30
TTCATCACCTTCAGATGTAGCATCACATATTTTTATCTTTGAATGAATATATCCAAAACGGTTCTCTTTCTAACCACTCAACTGTGCCTGAAATACCGTCTTCATACTCTCTTTCCAGCTCATCCACTTTAGTTGTAAATTGTGATGCATGTGCTCGTAATGCTTCCAATTTTTTCGGAACATATTTTTTCACTTCATTTTTAAAATCTGGAGGTCCTATTTCGTCTTCATGATTTTTCGAAAAAGCTACAGCATAAAAGGCTGGTCGTTTACTTTCCGAAATATTAGCTAAGACCTCTACTACTGCTTCCCCTGTTGCATCGTGATCCGGATGAACTGCATACCCAGGATAGAAAGAAATAACTACAGAAGGATTCAATTCCTCAATACAGTTTTGAATCAAGCTTCTTAATTTTCCAGGCTCTTCAAATTCAAGAGTTTTATCACGATATCCCATCATACGTAAATCTTCAATCCCTAAAATATTTGTAGCTCGCTTTAACTCTTTCTCTCTAATTGTATATAAAGATTCACGAGTTGCAAAAGGTGGATTCCCCATCGCTCTCCCCATTTCACCAAGTGTTAAGCAAACATAGGTAAGAGAGACTTTCTGCTCCGTATAAGCCAAAATTGTGCCAGCCACACAATACGACTCATCATCTGGATGCGGGAAAACAACTAAAACATGGCGCTCATTTTTCATCAATGCATTAACTCCTTCATCATATACACACTCTATAAAATAACGACCGCATACCAAGTAACTCCCACAAGAAGCCCTAAAAGAAGAATGATATAGATAGCAGATAAGTTTTTTACATTCCTCTTTGTAGACTTACCGTAATTCTCTTCTACATTTCGTGCGACTAGTACGGTCCCAAATAGTGATACAACTACAATAATAACAACTAGTGAAATCGCAAAACTCATTGTCTTCCACCTCTCTAAGGCCAGTCTATTTTAAAGCATGAATAAAATACTACCTTTCTTCTCTTATCATAATAGAAGTTTGTAAAAAACGGACCAACCACTTTTGTGTTTTTTTGCTCATCCACTTTAAAAATAAAAAGCAACTGCTCACTTAGGACCAGTTGCTTTTTTACAAGGCTACTTATATTCATTTTCAATTAAAATTAATTCGATTTAAAAGTTTGGTCTTTTCATAATGAAACATTGATTGAGATAGCTCGAAAATTGTTCCATTTACAAGATAAACTGTATTTTCAATAAGAAGCGCTGGATCACCTTCATTTAGTTCTAAAAGCTTTGCATTTTCTTTATTTATTTTTTCACAACTAATAACTTTATCGGCAAAGCCAATATTTAATCGTAAATCCTCAATGAAATAACTGTATACAGAACTTAATGCTATTTCTTCATTCAAATAAGGAATGATATCTTTTTTGAAATAACTTACTTCAATAGAGAATGGTTTACCGTCTACAATTCTTAAACGCTTCAAGAAATATAACCTAGTTCCAGTTTCACATTGCATTCGCTTTGCTATCTCTTCGTCCGCATCTATTACTTCAATCTCTAGCACTTTCGTTTCAATATTTTGTGAAACGAGATTTTTCGTTAATCCACGTAAACTTCCTAAATTAATGTAATCTGTTACAGAAGTTTCACGTAAAAACATACCACTACCTTGCACTTGAAAAATATAACCTCTATTCACAAGCTGACTAATTACTTTACGTATCGTATTACGGCTTACTTCAAATCGATTCATCAACGCTTCTTCTGTAGGTAATTTTTTCGTTTCATTAAAAAGCCCATCTCGAATGTTTTGCTCTAACACATCTGCAATTTGTTTATACTTTGCACTCATACACTTTCTCCTAAAATACTCTTTTATCTGTTATAACTCTTCTCCTCTCGTTTCGATCACATGTTTATACCAATGAAACGAAAGTTTCTTCTTACGTTTTAAGTTATCATTATGATCGACAAAAATAAAGCCATATTGCTTTTTATATCCATTTAACCAACTTAACAAATCAATAACTGACCATGCATAATAACCTTTTAAATTAATTCCCTCTTGAATTGCACGCTTCATTACTTTTAAATGCTCTTCAATAAATTTAATTCGCGGAACATCTACAATTTCTCCGTCAATGATTGGATCTTCATCACCAAGTCCATTTTCCGTTACATACATCTTTATGTCACCGTAACGCGCTTTCAACATATGCAATCCATCTAAGAAACCTTCGGGAGATATTTCCCAACCCCATTTGGTATATGTTTTATCATCCATTTTTACTGTTCGATAAAAACCATCAAAAGAAGGATTACCTGGAGCAAGTGTTGAGTTTTCTCGAGAATGCTCCTCGCTCTTTATATCCATATCATATCTTTCTACTCGTATTGGCTGATAATAATTCAAGCCAATAAAATCATTTTTTTCGGCATTTTGTTTAATGATTTCTAATTCTTCAACCGTCCAATTAGGAGTCCACCCATTTTCCTTTAATTGTTGTACAACATAAGACGGATACTCACCTTTTAAAACTGGATCGTAGTACCAATACGTTTCATATTCATTCGCATGATTTGCTGCTAGTATATTTTCTTTTTGATCATCCACACTATAAGCAGGTAAGAAAACATGTGTAATCCCTATCTCCCCATACTGTTTCAGCTGCTTGTACACCGCAACTGTTTTCGCATGCGCATAAAATACATAATGAGTCGCTTGAAAATACTTTGGAACATCATTTTGTATTCCTGGTGGATGTGCACCTTTTAAATAGCCTAATCCACAAAACATTACTGTTTCATTAAAAGTAATCCAATGTTTCACTCTATCACCAAATGCCTTAAAGCAAATTTCTGCATACTTTACAAAAGTCTCTGCTGTTCGTTTATTCGTCCACCCACCATCTTTTTCTAACGGTAATGGTAGATCCCAATGATATAAAGTGGCAAACGGTACAATCCCGTACTTTAAACATTCATCAATTAAATTGTTATAAAATTCAATTCCTTTTTCATTTACCTCTCCATCTCCAGTCGGCAATATTCTCGCCCAAGAAATCGAAAAACGATACGATTCCAATCCCATCTCAGCCATTAAACGAACATCTTCCTTATATCGATGATAATGATCCACCGCTACATCACCATTTGTTCCATCGTATGTTTTGCCAGGAATTTTTGAAAACTCATCCCAATTCGTAACACCTTTTCCATCCTCATTCCATGCACCTTCTACTTGATAAGAAGCTGAAGCAGCTCCGAATAAAAAATCATGTGGAAACTTCATAATATACACCTCCGTTTCATTACAACAAATCAAATTC
>NZ_JBFPJH010000344.1:0-3304 GCF_040838255.1 Bacillus sp. C30
ACGGTTCTCACAACAGACAAGGCTCCTGCCCTACTTTGTGCGTTCAAAAAATTGAAAAATAACGACTTTTATGTTCATACGAAACATTGCACCGTTAAGCATCTCAATAATCTCATTGAACAGGATCATCGACATGTAAAACGTCGTTGTGCTAAATCTTCTGGATTTCAAAATATCCGTCATGCCTCACGTACAATAAAAGGGATTGAGACCCTTCATGCTCTTTACAAACGAAGACGAAGTCTTTCAAAAGACTTCGTCTTTTCGGCATACCAGGAATTACAACAGTTAATGATGATTGCTTAAATTCTATCCCTAATATATCGACCTATGTATACTTTTTAAACTTTGCAACAGAACCAAAAATTGATAAAAGATTCAACAAAGTATGTCCCGTAAAGGAAACTGTTGGGATAACGCCGTGATCGAATCGTTTTTTAGTATCTTTAAACGTGAATGTTTACATGGAGAAAAACTGATTTCTCTCGCTCAAGTAACTCAGTTAGTGGCTGAATTTATTTATATGTATTATCATTCACTTCGTCCGCACTCATCACTAAATGGAATGACTCCGTATCAATATTCAAAATCCATTGCGTAATCTATTTCATGTTCCAGTTTTTCTTGACCAGGTCAGTCAAAGGCAATGAATATATTTCAATTGGCATGAAAGGAGGGAAATCATCTCTGTAGCACCATCATATTTTAAAATCAATATAAAACAATAACTAAGGCATTCAGATCCACGTTGATAGAAGAGGCTGCAAAGATTCCATCTGTTAAAATTCATGCAAATATATGCCCCATATAAATTAATTCTTTAACCTGTGGTGATAGTTAATTTTCTAATGCTCCAAAATTGCGAAAATGAGTAAGATTTTTCGTTTTAAGCAGTAAAAAATAGTAAATTCCAAGATATTTTTGCTGAATTTACTTCAGCTATAAACCCTATATTCATCAAAAACAACGGATATATTTCAACTAGCACCACAGGTATTCTTTAATACATTTAAACAACTTAATAAGTTTATAATTTATTTGAGTATGTACAAACCAAAAATGTGTGTATGTCTTTTATGGTTCTGTTGCAACAGAGCCGTAATTTCAATGTATCTCTCATTGGATATGTCAACAAAAATCTAAATGATGGTAATTATCAAACGGTTAAGTAAAATATTTCTAAGTTATATCCATATAGATTCTAACACTCAACAAACTTACTTTGCAAGTAATAATCGTGATGTATTGTTGGAAATGTTAGGTTTTTGAACTTGTCCTTCTTTTATTTTTGGTTTACCTACAGGTTTATTGTAATTGATATTTCCATTCTCATCTAATTCATAGATTTGAGTACGAGATTCAAACGTAGATCCTGGTGCATGACGGTCTATTAAATCTATCACACCATTAAAAATAACTTCTTTTGTGTGATCATCTAAAAAAAATCCTAATTCTTTTAATTTATTCCAAATTGTTGGATTATGCTGAGAAATCACTTTGAATTTATTATAAATACCTAATTGTACCCATGTTGGATAATTGTTGACTTGATCTGTATAATAGCCTTTAACCCTAGAAATTCCCAATAAATTCGTTTTATATACAGGTGTACTTAATTTTGCTATTACTACTGCACCTGTACGAGGAGCTAACGAGATATCTTCTTGTGGAGAAGTGACAGTGTGTATGGTTGTATTAATTGTCACAGATGCATTTGTATAACCGTAGTTTACTGAATATTCAAATAACAATTCACCTTTTACTTCACCTATAAGTGGTACACCGACTCCAAATGAAGATTTTAGTCCTTCCTTAGTTCCTGTATTCAAACTATGTGTGACGGTTAATTGCTTACTTGATTGGATGCTTTCTGTTATATTTTGTGTTTTTTTCGTTAAAGTTTGGCTGTAACTTTCATTAATTACTTTTGTATTAATTTCTCTATATTGATCTGAATTAGGTTCTGGTTTAGGATCTTCTATGTATTTATTTACATTCATGTTTGAAATTTGTATTGTGTTGGTATCCGTAATTATATTCGTTCGATTATGATACCCATTTAAAGCTTTAAGAACTTGTTTTAATACCACATTATCTTTTGGAATTGTATTCAGTTGATTTAAAACATCTTGTTCTTGACTTGGTAAAATCAAATAATTAAAGCGAATAAAGTTATACAAACTTTTCCCACTCCAATTTGTTTGTTCATTTAAATCATTAATTGCTACTAATCTATTAATCGTTTCATACATCTTATGTGTTCGATTATTTACACCTGGATCTGTTTGTTCTACACAACTTTGAGGATAGTCTTTCTTAGTACAACTACTAATATCAATTGCTGCAAATGAAGATGTTGGAACAGTCAGCATTGCTGAACTTAACAAACATGCTACAGGAATTGTGCGTAACCATTTGTTTGTCTTCAAAATATATTCCTCCTCAATTCATTACTATACTTTTAAGTATAGTAATGAATTGAGGAGAAGAAAAGAAGAAATATGGCAGTCTTATTTATCAAATTTGGAAAAAGAAAAATAAATCAGCACACCATGTTTGGCACTTAGATGAAACTTACATTAAAGTGAAAGACGAGTGGTGCTATCTGTATCGTGCAATTGATGGAGAGGGATACACTTTGGATATCCAGTTTCGTAAGAAGCGTGATCATCAAGCTGCTTATATGTTTATGAAGCGAATCATCAAAGCTTTTGGAGAATCGACGTTTCTAACTACAGACAAGTCTCACGCCTTACTTTGTACGTTTAATAAATTACAGAAAAATGATTTTTATACACATACAAAACAATGTAGCATCAAATATCGTAATAATCCCATTGAACAAGATCATCGATATGTAAAACGGCGCTTTGCGCAATCTTCTGGCTTCCAAAGTATCTGTCATGCTTCTCGTACAATAAAAGGTATCGAAACAATCCAGGCCATATAGAAACAAAACCGAACACATACCCAAGAGGTTGCCTAATAAAATAATGTGTCTAACTTTTTGGGGTCACTTCACAATCAGAGTTCGGCTTTTCAACATACAATGAATTGCAAAAACTATTGGCTGCTGTCTAAATTCTAAAATTCAACTATCCGTTTATTCGTTCTTTTTACAACTTTGTAACATCTCCTTGTATATAAAATATGTCCTATTTCAGGACATATTTTATATACAAGGAGATGTTAAATTCTGAATATTACCTTTTGTTTTTTTTTTTGTCGTGATATGATGTTTGCAACCCTTATACACGAGACAATTTGATAAGTTTTGTAAATAGGGGAAAAGGAGGAATAGCAA
>NZ_JBFPJH010000031.1:0-25055 GCF_040838255.1 Bacillus sp. C30
TAATATTTAATATAGGAATGCTTAGTTATTTCAAGTATTATGATTTTTTCTTGCAAAATGTTAATGCATTAATTGGAACTCATTTTACATTATTATCATTAACGTTACCGCTCGCGATTAGTTTCTATACGTTTCAAAAGATCGCATTTTTAGTAGATACGTATCGCGGGGAAACGAAGGCATGTCATTTTCTTGATTACGCATTGTTTGTAACGTTTTTCCCACAGCTTATTGCAGGGCCGATTGTACATCATGCGCAAATTATGCCGCAGTTTGCGGATAGTAGCAAAAAGCGCTGGCAATCGAAGTATATCGTTCTTGGTATATTTGTATTTGCAGTTGGTATTTTCAAAAAGGTAGGTATTGCAGATGTATTATCACCCCTTGTACATGAAGGGTTTGATGTGCAGCAATCATTAACATTTGTCGAAGCATGGCTTTCGTCGTTAGCGTTTACGTTCCAATTGTATTTTGATTTTAGTGGATATAGTGATATGGCAATTGGAATCGCTTTAATGTTTAATATTAAATTACCTCAAAACTTTAATTCGCCGTATAAAGCAGTGAATATACAAGATTTTTGGCATCGTTGGCATATGACGCTTAGCCAGTTTTTAACGAAGTACGTGTACATTTCTCTAGGAGGAAATCGAAAAGGAATTACGCGTACATACGTAAATATTATGATTGTATTTTTAATAAGTGGACTTTGGCACGGAGCTGGTTGGACATTTGTTTTTTGGGGGTTCTTGCACGGTTTGGCTTCTGTTATTCATCGCCTATGGAGTAAAGCAGGAGGGCGCATGCCAGCCTTAGCTGGTTGGTTCGTTACGTTTTTCTTCATTAATATAACGTGGGTATTCTTTAGGGCAACATCTATGCATGATGCGGTGAAAGTGTTAAAAGGAATGTTCGGGCTAAATGGAATCGAATTAGCAAATAGCGTATTCCCAGCATTTATAATAGAGAAGCTGCAATTTTTAAAAGAGTACGGTGTTTCATTTAGTGAAGGGTACCATGTCTCTTTATTAGATCCAAAAATGGTAGCGTATATTTTCGGAGCGTTATGTATTAGTTTCTTCTTAAAAAATTCAATTCAGTTAAAAGATTCATTCCTTCCGAATGTATGGACTGCTTTATTTACTGCAGTATTACTCGTATATAGCGTGTTACATTTAACGAGTATTAGTGAATTTTTATACTTTAATTTCTAGGTGGAGAATATGAAAAACAAACATTGGCTTATTTTCGTTTTTGTATGTGTTTTTGTTCCTCTGGCAGGTGTCGGGATATTTAATAGCTATATAGATTCACTTTGGTTATTCCCGCATAAAAATAAGTGGAATGATGTGCAGTACGGGTTTAACGAGAGACAACAGAAAACAAATTATATAACGTACCGTCCGTTTACATATGATGGAGTTATACTTGGAAGTAGTAGAACGACTTTTATTAACGAGAATGACTTCACCGGGTTAAACGTATTTAATTATGCGGTAAGCAGTACAGATCCGCGTGAGTATGATGCATATATTGAATATGCAAAAGAACAAAAAGGTAGTGGACTCGAGTCTATTGTACTTGGTTTAGATTTCCTTGGAACGAACAAAAATAGGGAAATTGGTTTTGATAAACCAGAAGCGTATATTAAGCAGGCGCAAAGTTTATTGTATCCGATTAAATCGTATGTAAGTATGGACGGGATTACTTATTCAAAGAATACAATTGCAAATTCCACCCATCATAGTACGAATCTTGACCGGTACAATCGAGAGAATATAAAATCGATGCGCGATTATACGAAAGAAGAACGTGATGCGCAAATAGTGGCGCAAGTAGATAAGTTTAGTAAAGAGATTTATGGCGGGAATTATGAGTATCAAAATATGAAAGAAATATTAGGAACAGTAAAGGCTCATAATCCGAACACGAAGTTTTATATTTTTACAACGCCTGTTTCAGAGCCTCTGTTCCGTACGATGATTCAATCAGGGCGATGGGAAGATTATAAAAAATGGCTTCATGACGCTGTAGATGTATTTGGAGAAGTGCACCATTTCATGTATCTTAATTCCGTTACAACGAATTTAGATAACTATATGGATGGGCATCATTTCAGACCGGAAGTTGGAAAGTTGATTGCGCATAAAGTTGTAAATGAGGAAGATAGCAACGTCCCGAAAGACTTCGGTATTGTTATTACGAAGGATAATATTGATGAGGTGTTGGAGGAGATTCGGGCGTCTTTTCAATAGGGGAAGCTTGAAAGGCTAGATCATATGTGATCTAGTCTTTTTTTATAGATTGCTGCTTTATCAAACTTTGTCGGTAAATCGATATCTTCTGTAGAATCATTAATATAATTTCATGTATTACTTTCAAAAGAAGAAGCAGCATCCATTTGGATGCTGCTTCTTTTATTCCACCTCTAAATCAACAATTAAGTAAGCGAGTATAACAACGAAGAAAATACTAACGGACGGCGCTGTTAATACGTGGCCGGACATAAAGCCAATTCCAAGTGATAGTACAACGGTGCTAGCTAATAGCATATATTTCACGGTTAATATTTTCTTAAAGTTTGTTATGATGCTGAGTAATAATTTAATACCGAAGTAAAGGAATGGTATGAAGTAAATAAGAGAACCGATGATTCCAAATGCAAAGAATATGTCATGGAAGTCCATTTCGATTAATTTAATTTTAACCGTATAGTTACCAGCATAGCCCATTCCGAATAATTTTTGTGATAGTGGTGCGTCTTTATAGTATTGTTTGTATACTTTTAAAAACTTATCGCGATCACTGTAAATTAAACTTTTGACCTCAGAGTCTGTTAGTTCACCTTTTGCATGTTTTTTCTCTGCGTCAGGATCTTCTTTAATTATTTTTCCTTCTTTTCTATCCTTTTCTTCTTGTACTGATTTTTTGTATTCGTATATTTGCATGTGGATGCCCATATTTTTTGCGATAGGAGTATGCGGTGTAAGGGCAATTAAACCTCCTAAGATAATAGCGGCAACAACTGTATTTACGAGATATGTGAATCCTTTTCCTTCTTTTTTGCGATGAACCATATATTCAATGAATGAGAATAAAAGTGCCACGCCAAGCGTTAGAACAATTGCACCATATCCTACTTTAGTTCCGACCATAATACTTGCATACATCGCGAGTATTGTTGGAATCCAGTAATAGATTTTCGAGAAAGAAGTTGTTTTATGAATCGAATATAACACTACGATTGGGAACATAATTGCAAAAATAGAACTTAAATCATTCCCAGCAAAGAACCAACCTCTTGAACCAATCTTTGAGTGTGGGTAGCTTGGGAAATCTGTACTAGTTTGCATCGCAACAATCAGTGTGATGCTTAAAATTAAAGTTGCATATAAGAAATATGTAATGATTTTATGAAATGTATATTCTTTATTTTTTAACTCTTTAAAGGCGATAATATATCCAAACAGTAGCACAATTGGATATATGCTCTTTAAAATAAATTTCACTTCTTCGCCAAATGAAACTGGGGATTTAATCATCATATTATTTGCAAGACCAATTGCTAGTACGATACCGAGTAGGCATAAATAGAGAATGTACTTTTTCGCTCCATGTTGATTTCTATGAAGAAGTAGATAACCTAATGCAAGAAGCATAAAGGCGAAACGGACTACGATTCCAACTGTTGCGCTCATGTGTAATACATAGATTGAAAAAGACGTTAATAAATCTAAAATTGGTTGAAACACAATGAATAGCAATAGGAAATGCGGGAAGTAGTTATCCGTTTGTTTCAACTTATTAACCATATATTCCTCCATTTCTTCATTCCTTTAGTTCAATACCCAAGAGATGGGGATAAAAGCCTTATTTACATAATAAGGCGAATGAATTTCAATATTTGTTTTTTTGCATCAAACTTAAGAATACACCATTTCATTGTAATGGTAAATAGATGAAAAGCATGGATAAACCGACTTTAATTTCTATATTTTTTAACGAAATTGTATGTTTTATACGGAGATATATACAAATTATGAGGATGTTAGACAGAAAATTAAGAAAAAAGAAGGATTTTTAACATACTTTCTATAATTATATAAGTATAATCTTTATGTTGAAAAGAGGGGTATATATAATGGAAGTAACAAGTAAAACAGAATCTGTTGTTGTGAAATATGAAGGGCGCGTAGCAACGGTTATGGTTAATCGTCCAGAGGTTTTAAATGCATTAGATGAACCGACGTTAAAAGAGTTATTACAAAAGTTGAAAGAAGTGGCGGAAAGTTCTGTTCACGTTGTTGTGTTGTGCGGAAGTGGCCGTGGTTTTTCTGCGGGTGGAGATATTAAATCAATGCTTTCAAGTAATGATGAAAGTAAGTTTGAAGGCATCATGAATACAATTTCTGAAATCGTTGTGACGTTATATACGATGCCGAAGCTTGTTATTAGTGCAATTCATGGGCCGACTGCTGGACTTGGATTAAGTATTGCATTAACAGCTGATTATGTCATGGCAGATATATCATCAGTTATTGCGATGAACTTTATTGGAATCGCTTTAATTCCAGATGGTGGCGGCCATTTCTTCCTTCAAAAGCGCGTCGGTGAAAATATGACGAAGAAAATCATTTGGGAAGGGAAGAAATTATCAGCGACAGAAGCGTTAGATATCGGTTTAATTGACGAAGTAATCGGTGAGGATTTCCAAACGGCTGTGAAGCAAAAAATTAATGAATGGTTACAAAAACCAATCAAGGCGATGATTCAAACGAAACAAATTTTATGTGAAGTAAATCGTTCTAATTTAGAACAAACGCTTCAGCTCGAAAAGCGTGGTCAATATGCGATGAGACAAACAGCGGACCATAAAGAAGGTATTGCTGCTTTTCTAGAAAAACGTTTACCAGCATTTAAAGGGGAATAAAGTGAAACTTTAATCCGTGGGGATTTGTTTATCCCCCGCGGATTATTAGTCTTACTGCCCGTTAATTCGAGATAAAGGGAAGAAAGTGCTAACACATTTTAGTATAATTGTGTTAGCACTTTTTTTAGGAGTAATAAATGAAGAAAATTATCGGTGTTATCGTTATTATTTTACTTACATATTATGCTTTGCATAGTACACCATCTCTTGCGGTACGGACTGCATTATTCTTTGAGGGATATCCAGCTGTTGCTTTCTCTGGTGAAGTGAAGAAAGAACGGGATGTGAAAAAAGAGGCGATTCCTGATGAGTACCAAACCTTATACGGCGATAAGAAAGAAGAACCAGAGCATTATTTCTTTCCGGTAGTAAAGGCGCACGGATCAGGAATTGATATGTTAAGTGCTTGTGTGAAAAAAGAGTGGTTTTTCTATAAAGCAGAGCTTGGGTGTTATTAACAGTGGGAGGAAAAGTGATGTCAACTTATAACAGGTTAGTAAGAGATCGTGTCCCGGAGAAAATTTTGATGTCTGGAAAAACATATACAGCACAAAAATTAACAGGGCAAGCTTACATACAAGCGTTAGCGAAAATTGGTACAGAAGAAATTCGTGAATTTGCTTCGATGAAAGAGCGTGAACATGCGCTAGATTCACTTGCAGATGCACTTGAAATTATTATTTCATTAGCGCGTGCAGAAGGTGCAACAATGGAAGATGTAGAGCTTATTCGTAAGCAGAAAGAAGAAGAGCGCGGCGGATTTACAAGAGGGATTTATTTGATGGACGTTTCGGAAGAGTAGTTTTATCCCGCTATTTGCGGGCAGTAAGACCCCAAACTCAAAATTCGGCGAATGCGAGGGAGTTGGGCTGTCCGTAAAAGCCCGATTGATGCGGGCTGATTAAAGTTTCACTTTATAGAAAAAGCACAGTGTTAATGGAGATAATGCGGTGCTTTTTTGTCATTGAGATTAGGATAAAGTGAATTTTATTATAATTTAGAAAATTAAACTATATGAGTAGAGGTTTTATCGTAATTTCGCTATACTGAATAGTAGAGAAAATGAGGAGGAAACGACAATGGCACATCATACGAAAGAAACGATGGAACTTATTAAGGAGCTTGTCTCTATTCCAAGTCCATCTGGAAACACGGCGAAAATTATTAGTTTTATTGAAAACTATGTAAGTGAGTGGAATGTAGAGACGAAGCGTAATAATAAAGGCGCTCTTATTTTAAAGGTTAAAGGAAAGAATGATGAGCAGCATCGTTTATTAACTGCACACGTTGATACGTTAGGTGCGATGGTGAAAGAAATTAAGCCTGACGGTCGTCTTCGTCTATCTATGATTGGTGGATTTCGCTGGAACTCTGTAGAAGGGGAATATTGCGAAATTGAAACGTCAAGCGGTAAGAAATATACAGGTACAATTTTAATGCATCAAACTTCTGTCCATGTGTACAAAGATGCAGGGGAAGCGAAGCGCGATGAGAAAAATATTGAAGTGCGTATTGATGAGCGTGTCTTTTCAGCAGATGAAGTACGTGAGTTAGGAATTGAAGTAGGAGACTTTGTTTCATTTGATCCACGCGTTCAAATTACAGAGAGTGGATACATAAAATCACGTCATTTAGACGATAAAGTAAGTGTTGCAATTCTATTAAAATTAATTAAAAGATTACAAGATGAAAAGGTAACATTACCGTATACAACTCATTTTTTAATTTCTAATAATGAAGAAATTGGGTACGGTGGAAACTCAAATATTCCAGAGGAAACGGTAGAATATTTAGCAGTTGATATGGGAGCGTTAGGTGATGGACAAGCATCTGATGAATATACAGTATCCATTTGTGCGAAAGACTCTAGCGGTCCATACCATTACGCTTTACGTAAACATTTAGTTGAACTGGCGAAAGCGAATGCTATTGAATATAAAGTGGATATTTATCCATACTACGGATCAGACGCATCAGCTGCGATTCGCGCTGGATTTGATGTGAAACATGCATTAATTGGAGCTGGTATTGATTCTTCTCACGCATTTGAGCGTACGCATGAAAGCTCGATTGCACATACAGAAGCGCTTGTTTATGCATATGTATTATCAGAAATGATAGTAGAATAGTGAGAGGGTGGTTGATTCTATGAATCAACCACTTTTTTTGCATAAAAACTACTTAAATTGTATTGTATTTTACAATATTAAGAAATTAGGTTTACTATAGAATTCTAGTATTATAAAATGATAGAGGCGCACTAATTTTTTTAATTTATTTTGCTAAAATTTATATATTAAGATTACACGTTTTTAAACATTCATTTTCGAGGGGAGTATTATTATTTATGAAGTATCGTGCAGTCGCGGCTGGTATTTTAGCCGCAAGTTTATTATCATCTCCAGTTAGTAGTTTCGCAGCAGCGAAGAAGTTTTCGGATATTCCTACATGGGCGCAGGAATCGGTTGACTATTTAGTAGGGAAAAAAGCGCTTGATGGAAAACCAGATGGAACGTTTTCTCCATCTGAAGCAGTAGATAAAGGATCAGCTGCAAAAATATTAGCGGCAGTTCTTGGCTTACCAATTGATCCAAAAGCGAAACCATCTTTTAAAGATTCGCAAGATCATTGGGCAGCACCATATATTGCTGCGGTAGAAAAAGCGGGTGTAATTAATGGAGATGGTACTGGGAAATTCAATCCATCAAGCCAAATTAACCGTGCATCAATGGCATCTATGCTTGTACAAGCATATTCATTAGATAAGAAAATTATTGGAGAACTTCCAACGCAGTTTAAAGATTTGGAACCTCATTGGGGTAAGAAACAAGCTAATATTTTAGTAGCTTTAGAGATTTCAATGGGTACAGGAAATGGCTGGAATCCTGACGGTACTGTAACTCGTGCTGAAGCAGCTCAGTTCATCGCAATGGCAGATAAAAATAAAACAAATACATCGAAAAGAATGTATATGAATAGAAACTTTATTACATATCATCAAGCATCGTTATCATCTGGTATTACTGACGTTCAACATAAGCCACAAATGATTGAAGTGAAAGAGCAAAGAGCGGACGGTTGGTTGAAGGTTGTAACAAGTAAAGGTGAGAAGTGGACACCATTACAAGAAAAAACAGAGTCTATTAATCAGGAATTCACTACATATCAAGAAGCTTCACATACGTCTACAGTGGCAGGCACACATAAAGCACAACAAGTAACTGTTATTGAAGAAAAAGATAGCTGGAGTCGTATCCGTATGGGGGCTGGTTTCCAATGGGTGGATAAAAATCAATTAAACCCAGTGAAGCAAGGTAACTTCCTAGAAGGTAAAGCGATTATTATTGATCCAGGTCATGGTGGAATTGATTCGGGGAACCCTGGTTATTATGAGAAAGAAAGTAAAACCGTATTAGATGTATCATTACGATTACAGAAAATATTTGAGAAAAAGACACCGTTTACTGTGTTATTCACTCGTACAGATGATACACGTCCAGGAACAAGTGGTCCTGATTCTTTAAAAAAACGTGTAGAATTTGCACAGCAAAATAATGGAGATATTTTTGTAAGTATCCATGCTAATGGTTCTGACTTGAAAAATGGACAAGGCACAGAAACATTATATTATGATTCAGCACGAGCAAGAGCAACGAATCCAAATGTAGAAGAGAGTCGATTATTAGCAGAAAAAATTCAAAAACGTCTTGTGAATGCACTTGGAACAAAAGATCGTGGTGCGAAACATCAGGACTTATACGTAACTAGAGAAAATACAATGCCAGCTGTATTAACAGAATTAGCATTTGTAGATAATAAAAGCGATGCTGATAAAATTGCTACACCAGAACAGAGACAAAGTGCAGCAGAAGCTATTTATCAAGGGATTTTAGATTACTACGAAGCAATGGGTAACAACGTATCTTCTTTCCGTTAATAAATAAAAGAGATTGCCATAGGCAGTCTCTTTTTATTTATAAAACAAATTATAAAGGTTTCTCTTTATTTCGGGCATATGATATCATTTAATTTTATATGAAAAAGTATTTGAGTAATTTTGATCATAACAATTTTAAACGATAAAGGATGATAATAGATTGAGTAATCATAGTAAAACACCTGCATGTATATATACGTATGCATTTCGCGAAGAGGAGCGTGCTTTATGTTACTTGGAAATGCGCTCGTTCTTTGGGATGGAGTCTCACGTTAATATTTTAAAAAGTGAAGTCAAGATTGCTCCGAGTAGAAGTCCGTTTATTAAAGAGCGCGTCGAGGTTATGTATGAAGGGGACGACTTAGAAAGCATTTTAAAACAAGTGGAACAAATTGATTTAGCGGGAGCGACATTCAAAGTTATCTTCGTTAAAATCAATGATCTTGGTAAAGAAAATAAAATTGAATATGGAGAAAGACGCCTTATTGAACGAGACCTTGGTATGCATATTGAAGGAGAAGCGGATGTTCGTAATCCAGAGCGTGTATTCGGGATTGTTCCTCTTGGAGGACGGTGGTACTTCGGACACTATGTAGAAAGTGATCCAGTTTGGTATCATCACATAAAAAAACCGCATAGCTATTCGACATCACTGAGCACACGTGTTGCTAGAGCTGTCGCAAATATCGCTGTACCAAACCCAGAGGGAGTACGAGCTATTGACCCGTGCTGCGGCATTGGAACAGTAGTAGTAGAAGCGCTTTCTATGGGGATTAACATCGTTGGTAGAGATATAAATCCACTTGTGGTGCTTGGAACGAGGAAAAACATCGCACATTTTGGGTTTGAAGGAACAGTAACAAAAGGTCCAATCGAGGAAATTACTGAGAACTACGACATTGCAATTATCGATATGCCCTACGACTTATTTACGCACGCAACACCAGAAGACCAGTTCTCCATTCTTTCAAGTGCGCGCCGCATTGCAAAAAAGGTAGTCGTTGTTACGATGGAAACAATGGACGACATGATCCATGAAGCAGGATTTGAAATTACAGATCGCTGTATCACAAGAAAAGGATCATTTTCTAGACAAATTCTTGTTTGTGAATAGGAAAGGTCACCCGTTTATTAAATTAATAAATTACAGGATAGTTAGTCCATTATGAGGCTGATTATCCTTTTTTATTTAACAACAAATACAAAAACTCCATTTTGAATAAAGATTGATCAAAATGGAGTTACCCTTTTTAGCTAAGTATGAGATTTTTATAAAAAAGTTTGATTATTTTACTGAGCCTTAATGAATAACATTTCAAGAATACCAATAAAAAGCATAATCAGTCATAACTGAAGAATCACCCAACTGATGTAACATAGCTGAAATATTCCCTCTATGATAGGTTCCATGATTCACAACGTGTAAGACCATTTCAGATATACTTGTTTCTCTTAATCCTGCCCATGGATTATCCAACATTATTCTCTTTTCCATATCTTCCTGTCTGTTCAAAAAGGTTTTAAACCGGGATGTTAAAGTGTGAAATTCCGTTTCTAAGTCTTCAATGGGCAGTTTCTCAATCTTTTCTTGAATTTGAAATGAAGATTGCATTGCTTCATTCATACTCTGACCCTCAAGGATATGAAGCCATCCATATTCCACCAAATAGAGATGAGATAAAACCTTTGAAACAGAAGAAAAGACACTTTTCATTTCCTTTTGATATTTCTCAGGAGAAAGTGTCTTAAGATGATCAATAATCCGTTGATTTGCCCATACATGATAGTTATATAGATTTTCTACATGATTTGCCATACAATCGCCTCCTTATCATCACGTTTTTTAATGTTCTTTATCAGAATGAATTATTCCTTTAAATATCATTACTTATTTGATGAGATCTTCAACTAAATGGCCCAATTGTTGAACAAAGGTCAAAGCAATCTTCAACTAACCTGCCCCGTTAGTTGAAGTACATTTCTTCACAATGTTTATCGTTAGATTAACATAAATATCCAACAAGAAAACATCAAACCTCTAAGAAATCTATAGAGGTTTGATGTTTTTAATCAATCTTTTTTACAAAGCTACACTTGTGACAAAAAAGCTTATTTTTTCATTTTGTGGTGATTCTGAATTCTTAAGTTGATGGGCATGCCTGTGTGGGTGACCTTTTTTGGTTTGTATCAATGTGTGATTAGTTGGTAGTTTGGATGGGAGGTTTGACGGGATTTGTTGAATAGACGATATATCTCGAGAGTTGCTTTGTTAGTAAATTACTCTTCTTTCGTCTTCTCTTGTTGTGCAATTAGTAAATTGCGTAATACGTGTCCGCGGTAACTTTCTAGTTTTCGTCCTTCATGATAGCGAACACCTAATTTCTTTAGTTCAGCTACGTACCAGCCTTTCGTTCCGTAATACATGAGACCACTTCCTTCTTTCTTTTGAACAGTATATGTGCCTGGGCGAGAGAATTTTCTTGTTTATTCATGAAATTTGCGGGGTTTAATATTGAATATTCAGTTTATTTTCATTATGATTAACTTATTATCGGATGACAGTGATTAGCCTCGCTGTAAGCCCGAATGCCTTTTTGAAAATGAATAGAGGAACAACTTCTTTCCACTTGAACTTCCTTAGCAGAAGTACGAGCTATAAGGATAAGGGTAGTAAAATTCAATGCAAATGTGTACATTGTTTTTCTGGCTCTTAACATAGTAATGGAGGATGAAATATGCGTAAAGGGACTTTTTTTATGGCAGGACATTCGAGACTTCCGAAAGGGATGGCTGTTCGCAGTATGTACGAGACACTAACAATTACAATTGAGGCAGATCATAAATATCATGTCATTATTGAAGCGTCATGTACGCTTGCGACAGAGCATGGTAGAGACTTCGTTGCTCAAATTTTGAGAGGACATAGTTTGCAAGATGGTATTGAAGAAATCGTTCAAGATATTACGGATCATTATCAAGGAAAAGCGAAAAATGCGATCGTCAGTGCGGTAAAAGATTTACATCGCCAATATGTAAGTTATTTAAATGATGAACAGCCCAGAGGAGAGTACGAGGAAACAACACCATAAAAACTATCTAGTTTACAACCATAAACGAGAGCCAGTTGTATTTCTTTTAAAGAGATACGACTGGCTTATTTTATTGAGGAGGCAAGGAATATGAAAAAGTTAAATGAAGTTCAAGTTGTAAAACAAGAGATGAAAAAAAGAGGGTGCGTAGAAAGTAAGGGGATTTTTAAAACGTATAAAGTATGTAGAGAAAATAATAAAAAACGAATTGACAGTTAGAATGTTTTGAATTGTTATTTAATTAATAAGATCCATACGAGAAATTAGCCTTCTCTATATTCGATCTTGCTTTCCTGTTTTACAAATATTTTCATACAAACTGTCTATTATTATTGTACTTTAAGAGATTAAAGAACACTCGTAATTATGAGCCAGTTGTACGTTTCTACGATTTTATGTCGTGGTATGCGTATAACTGGCTTTTTCGTTGTTAGGACAGTAAGACCGAATCTCAGCATAAGAAGATAAGGATAACTGTCTGTAAAAAGCGTCAATACATTCTTCATATTTAAATTAGGGAGGAATTGAAATGTCGATTATTACAGAACAAAATGCAAAGATGAAATTTGCAAAGAAATATGAGGGGTATGAAATTGCTCCTCATCCAGAGCATAAACGTTTATATCATATTACGCTAAACCAGCAATTGCTTAAGCAGTTTTTTGAAGAGGTAAAAGAGCATTCAGAGCAGTCACTGCAATATATTCCTTATTCTCGATTTAATCTTGCGGATGGAATGAGAAAGATTTTTGGGCAATCATTTATGGATAACATTCGCGGCATTATTCATGACCGTGAAACGGGCGGATTTACAATTGGGGTACAAGGTGAAACGTCAGATCCAGCAGACTACGTGAAATTTGCAACAGCATTAACACATTTAATCGGGGAGCCGAACTTTGATGCAATGACAGGAACGTATTATACTAGGTTTAATGTGAAAGATACGGATAGTAGTGATTCTTACCTTCGTCAAGCGTACCGATTGTTTACACTGCATACAGACGGTACATTCGCTGATGAGCCGACAGATTGGCTTCTTATGATGAAAATTGAAGAGCAAAATGCAGTAGGAGGAGAATCTCGTTTACTACATTTAGACGATTGGGAAGACCTTCAGAAATTTAGAAATCATTCGCTCGCATCTGTTAAGGTTACGTATAAAGCACCACCAAGTAAAAATTCGCAAGAAATCGTCTATCGTGAAACATTTTTTGACGTAAATAACGCACCATGTATTTGCTTTATTGATCAGTTCGCTTATCCAGATAATATTGAACAAGCAAACTATCTGAAAGACTTATCATATTCTGTTGAAAACTCACCAGCAACACATGCATTGAAATTACCAATTGGTGACTTAGTTCTTTTAAACAACTTATTTTGGATGCACGGAAGAGCTGCATTTGAAAAAAATAAAGATTTATATAGAGAACTAATGCGTCAACGTGGTTGTTTTTCTAAATAAGTTTGTACGGCGGGTCTTAAAAAGGGCCTGCCTTTCATCATATTAAGGGGGAAGTAGGATGTATGACTTTATAATTATTGGCGGAGGAATTGTTGGGCTTTCAACGGGAATGGCTTTAACGAAAAAATTCCCTCGTGCGAAAATCGCGATCATTGAAAAAGAAAAGGAACTTGCACATCATCAAACTGGACATAATAGCGGAGTAATTCACTCTGGAATTTATTATAAACCAGGGAGTTATAAAGCGAAGTTTGCCAAAGAAGGAAACGCAGCTATGGTTCAATTTTGTAAAAAAATGACATCGCTTATGACATGTGCGGAAAAGTAATTGTCGCTACAGAAAAGGACGAACTTCCTCTTTTACATAACTTATATGAAAGAGGCTTACAAAACGATTTACATATTGAAAAGATAGGTAAGGAAGAATTAGCTGAAATTGAACCTCATGTAAAGGGACTTGGCGCAATCCGTGTTCCATCTTGCGGGATTGCTGATTATAGAGGAGTAAGTTATGCATTTGCTCGCTTAATTCAAGAAAGCGGCGGAGAAATACATTTAGGAACAACAGCGGAGCGTATTACTGAGAAGAAAGACGCTGTAACAATTGAGACGAATCAAGGGATATTTAAAACGAAATTTCTCATTAACTGCGCCGGCTTACATAGTGATCGCATTGCGAAAAAGACAGGGATATTAACGGATATGAAAATCGTTCCGTTTCGTGGTGAATATTACGAACTTGTCCCAGAAAAACGCCATCTTGTAAAACATTTAATCTATCCAGTTCCAAATCCAGAATTCCCATTTTTAGGCGTTCATTTCACAAGAATGATAAACGGAGACGTACATGCAGGACCGAATGCAGTATTAAGCTTTAAGCGAGAAGGCTATACGAAAACGGACTTCGATATTAAAGACTTCATGGAAACAATGACATACGCAGGCTTTTGGAAAATGGCGATGCCAAATATGAAAGAAGGCATAAAAGAAATGGTGCGCTCATTTAGTAAACAATCATTCCTAAAAAGCTTGCAGCGCTTAATACCAGAACTTACAGAGAAAGATATTGTCCCAATCCATGCAGGTGTAAGGGCACAAGCCATTTTATCAAACGGAAATATGGTTGATGACTTCTGCATTATCCCTGGTGTAAATTCCCTGCATATTTGCAACGCACCATCCCCGGCCGCAACGGCTAGTATAAAGATTGGTGAGGAGATTGCTCAGCAAGTGCCGGATGTGGTGGCGGTTAGGGTTTGATGGGTAATGGGTCCCCTGAGTGATTTGAGTCATAAATCCGCCTCACTTTGAACGATAATATTACCGTAAATCATGAATTTGAAGAACCCCTTCTCATAAAGTAAAACTTTAATCAGTGATGGTTTTTCTTCAGCATTAGGGCTACGAAATTGAAAAATATTTAAAGAAAATACGATATCACTTCTATTTCTAGTTTATTAAAGTAGGCTTTATAGTAAGGATTTCTAAAAATATAAAGGAGGGATATGCTTTGTTTCCAGGTACTTTATATGAAACACATGTTAAAACAAAAAATTTAGAAGTGGCAAAAGAGTTTTATACTAAACTTGGATTATTTCATGCTCGCACTATTGAAGAACGCCGTGTAGCTTTCTTTTGGTTTGATAAAGAAAATAAGAAGGAACAAATGCTGGGCATTTGGGAAGTATCGGAAGAAGCATTCCATACAAGTCACTTTGCATTCAAGGTTAACTATGAAGAAATCATTCATGCAAGAGAATGGCTTCTTCATAAAGGAATAAACCCAAGGGGTGCGTTCGGTCTTGAACCTTCAGAGCCTATGGTTCAAACTTGGACACCTAGTGCAAATCTTTATTTTTACGATCCTGACGGCAATTCTTTAGAATTTCTATGTTTACTTCCTGAAAAGAAAAAAGTAAAACAAGATGTCATGTATTTGAGTGAGTGGGAAAGCTTGGAGAGTGAAGAATAAATTCGATTTTTAACTCAAATCCCGTAAATCTATGGCTTAAATCATCCCCTGAGTTTTCGGGGGATTTTTTTGTTTTGGGGCTAATAATCACCTACTGTATAAAAAAGTAGACAGTAGTGTGTATTTTTCAAAAAATGTATACAGATTTATACTCTATGCGTTGGCATGATACTTGCAATGAAAATAGTATCAACATATAGGGGAGAGATAGAAATGAAGGTTAGTAAAATATACACAACAATTGATGCTCACGTAGCTGGGGAACCACTTCGAATCATTACGGGCGGAGTGCCAGAGATAAAGGGAGAAACGCAACTAGAAAGACGCGCATACTGCATGGAACATTTGGATCATCTTCGCGAGGTTCTTATGTATGAACCGAGAGGACATCACGGAATGTACGGTTGTATCATTACTCCGCCCGCAAGTCCTCATGCTGATTTTGGCGTATTATTTATGCACAATGAAGGCTGGAGTACGATGTGTGGTCACGGAATTATCGCTGTTATTACAGTGGGAATTGAAACAGGTATGTTTGAAGTGACAGGGGAAAAACAAAAATTCATTATCGATAGCCCTGCTGGGGAAGTTATTGCGTACGCAACATTTAACGGGAGCGAAGTAGAGTCAGTATCATTTGAAAACGTTCCTTCGTTCGTATATAAGAAAGATGTTCCTATCAAAATAGATGACTATGAATTTCAAGTAGATATCGCGTTTGGCGGAGCATTCTACGCTGTAGTGGATAGTAAAGAGTTTGGTTTGAAAGTCGATTTCAAAGATTTAGCTGCAATTCAAACGTGGGGCGGTAAAATTAAACACTACATTGAAAGTCAAATGGAAGTAAAACATCCACTTGAAGAAGATTTAAAAGGAATATACGGAGTTATTTTCTCAGATGAGCCGAAAGGAAAAGACGCTACTTTACGAAATGTAACGATCTTTGCTGATGGGCAAGTAGACCGTTCCCCTTGCGGTACAGGAACATCCGCAAGAATCGCAACTCTTTTTGAAAAAGATGCCTTACAAAAAAGAGAGATGTTCATCCACGAATGCATTACTGACGGCCAATTTGAGGGAGAAGTATTGTCGGTAACAGCGGTAGATACATATGAAGCTGTCGTTCCGAAAGTAACGGGGAATGCATTTATTACAGGATTTCATCAGTTCGTTGTAGATCCGAGGGATGATTTGAATCGGGGATTTTTGTTAGGATAAGAGGAGGAGGTGGAAAGATATGCTAGTCATAAGCGCGAACGAACAACGAAACTTAGTAAATATGAAGGAAGTCATTGAATACGCGGCGCTTGCTTTAAAAGAATTTTCAGCAGAAAGAACGATCACACCAATTCGCGGTTCATTACCATTTGCGAAAGAGCAAAATACCGCATTAATTATGCCTTCAGTAGCGGAAGGGCTTGAGGCACTTGGCTTAAAAGTAGTAACGGTAGTCCCGCAGAACAAAAAGATAGGAAAGAAAACGATAAACGGAATTGTTATGCTATCAGACTTTCAAACGGGAGAACCGCTCGCACTTTTAGAAGGATCGTACTTAACGATGATTCGAACAGGCGCCTTATCAGGAGTAGCGACAAAACATTTAGCTCGTCATAACGCAAAAAACTTATGCATTATCGGTACAGGTGAACAAGCGAAAGGAATTGCAGAAGCTGTATTCGCGGTTAGAGATATCGAAAAAGTAATTTTATACAACCGAACGGAAGAAAAAGCCTATGCATTCGCGCAATATATACAAGAGAAATTTAACAAACCAGCGTACGTTTACAGGGATCCAAATGAAGCAATAAGCGAAGCAGACATCATCGTCACAACAACGAATGCATCCACACCAGTCTTCTCAGAAAAACTACAAAAAGGCGTCCACATAAACGCCGTCGGTTCATTTAGATCGAGCATGCAAGAACTACCATCCCACGCCATCGCGAACGCAAACAAAGTAGTAGTCGAATCAAAAGAAGCAGCACTAGAAGAAACAGGTGACCTTCAAGTTCCTATAAAAGAAGGCTTGTTTGAGGCAAGTGACATCCATGCTGAGCTTGGTCAAATTATAGTCGGGGAAAAGGCTGGTAGGGAGAATGATGGAGAGATTACTATTTTTAAATCAGTGGGTTTGGCGGTAGTAGATATAATCGTCGCGAAATACTTATATGAAAAAGCGATGGAGCGTGGAGTGGGTACTACGATTCAGTTGTGAGGCTGCCTTTTGGTGGTCTTTTTGTTTATAATGCGCGTATGCATCTCAATTGTAATGTGTAGTGTTTGCAAAGAAATTATGTGATGTATCATATATTCTGTTAAAATTAAACAAAAATGCATATAAGAAATTGCAGGTGAGAAACCTTGGATTTAGTTCGAAAATTAACTCGTATTTATGGCTTAGGGCTTTGCTGTGGGTTGTGGAGTAAAGCTGAAGTAATTCAATGGTGTGATAAATTGATTGAAGCAAGTGACAGTCCGCCATATGAAATAATTGAGATATCCTTAATGTCTAAAGCAAAGATAGATGATATTGAAGGGAAGTTATTTGAGTTTAGTAGCACAGTTGATGAAGAATAAACTGTTAAGTTAACTCTTTCCGTCATTCATGAAAAACTAAAAGAACATGAACTGACCATTGAAGAATCAATTAAATGCACCACCAGACTTTTAGTCAACAGGGGGGTGTATTGGGAAACTGAATATTTTGAATTATATAGTCTAGATGATAGCTATGACTTAGCTAAAGATGGTGTTCATTTTGATTTAAGTGAAGTTATTCATACATATATTGAAACGTTAGGCGTTTACAGTAAGTATTTTAGGGGATTTGAAAAGCTGTATTTTAAAGTAATGGGAAATGAGTGGGATAGATAAAAAGAGTTGAAGAAACATTATTTAGTAACAAGAGGGCTTGTCCGTAATCACAGTATTAATATGAGCGAAAATTTTAATATATATCAGTATTGGACTCTATTGGAGTTGTCTTTGCTTGTCCCTTATTTTCCAATTGGAGAATAAGGGACAAAGTTTTATGAAGGAGTAAATTTAGACACCAAGTATGCAGCTTTTTTACCATTCTCGCCATTCTTCTGTTATGTCTTCTTCGGATTCTAAGCCAGCTATTCGTGCTGCTGTATCGATAAATTCATAGAGATCTTCTCTTTCCATTGTTTCGATAAAATAGTCATGTTCGTCATTTAATTCATTTATATTAACAACTACTTCTTTAACGACTTGCATTATTTTGACTTCGGTTGGATTCTCTCCCAATAGCTCTAAATTGTTAATGTAAGTGTCGAGAACTTTATTTGTTGCACTTATATTTTCTTCAGTGAAAAACTCGCCATCTTCATCATTCTCAATCCATGGGGTTGTGGGTTTGTTTTTTTTCAATTCATCAAATGTCATAAGAGCCTCCTAAAAGTGTTTTTTATCTTTAATCCCATTCTACATTTTCAATTATATATAACAACCATTTCAGAGAAACTTTCTGTAGGTTGCTAGTTTTTCAACGCATTTTACGAGGCCATCTATTCGAGGTCTTTTTATTTTCTCCCCCGCATAAATATAGTTTATCGCAAGAATTCATTAATAGATTTCAAACTGTCTATCTTTGCGAAAAAGTTTGACAATACATACGGGTAGTGGTAATTTAAAACCTATAAGAAAACTCGGTATTAATTCCGAGTTTTCTTATAGGTGTAAATAGTCGAGAGGGGTCGAAATATGAAGAAGAAGTTGTTTGCATTACCATTTGTCCTACTATTACTTATTGCATTAGCGGCTTGCTCAGGGGAGAAAGATTCTTCGAAGCAAGCAGGAACTAGTAAATCGGGGACTCCGAAAGATGGAGGAACGTTAACGGTTGGTGTTAGTGATAATCCAGATACGATGAACCCGCTTTATGCGAATGATCGAGTGTCATTAACGATACAGCAAGCTTTATATGCACCGCTGTATCATATGGAAGACGGTAAGAAAAAGTTTGTTCTTGCTGAGAGCTTTACTCCTTCAGAGGATCAATTAACATGGACTTTAAAATTAAAGGACAATTTGAAATGGCATGATGGTAAGAAAATTACATCAGATGATATTGTATTTACATTCAAATCTATTCTAGATGAGAAGCAAAATAGTTCAAGCCGTGAAAACTTTATTTTTAAAGGAAAGCCGCTTGAGGTGAAAAAAGTGGATGAGCTAACGACTCAATTCGTTTTACCACAAGTAAGTGCATCTTTCGAAGGGGTTATGAATGATTTCTTCCCAATTCCGAAACATGTATTTGAAGGTGAAGCGGATTTAGTGAAGAGTAAGAAAAACCTACAACCTGTAGGATCAGGTCCATTTAAATTAAAAGAGTTTAAATCAGATGAATATGTTGCGCTAGAGCGATTCGATGATTATTTTGCTGGTAAAGCGAAATTAGATTCTATCGTGTACCGCGTTGTAAAAGACCGTAATACAGCAAATGTTTCACTACAAAATGGTCAAATCAATATGAAAATGATTGAACCGCAAGACTTTAAGAAATTAGATAGCACTGGGAACTTCTCAATGGTCACATTCCCTGAAGGTAGATTATTCTACTTAGCTTATAACTTTAATACAGACCTTATGAAGAAAAAAGAAGTGCGCCAAGCGATTGCGCATGCATTAGATAAGAAAGAAATGATTAACTCAGCATTCGTTTCTAGTCAATTTGCAGAACCGGCAAATTCAATCTTAACGCCAGACGCTATGTATTATGCGAAAGATATTAAAGAGTATAAGTATGATCAAAAAGAAGCGAAAGATTTATTAGCAAAAGCTGGTGTGAAAGATAAAGAAAAAATCCGCGTTATGTATGTAACGAATAATAAAATCATGGAAAGTCTAGCACTTTATACACAGCAAAAATTACAAGAAGTTGGCTTACAAGTTGAACTGAATGCATTAGATGCTAGTGCAGCAAGTGAAAAAGGCTTAGATAAAGAGAATAAAGAATATGACATTACATTCGGTGGTTACATAATGGGACCAGAGCCTGATTCATATAAGAGCTTATTCTTAAGTAATGCAGAATACAATTATGCACGTTATAAAAATGCTGACTTCGATAAGTTATGGGAAGAAGCTGCGGTTGAAACAGATAAAACAAAACGCGCAGAGCTATACCATAAAATCCAAGATACAGCTAGAGAAGACTTACCTTATCTTCCAATCGCATATCCGAAAGCAGTTATTGCAGTAGATAAAAAGTTTGATGGGTTAAAAGAAGCAAAAGCAATTCCAGTTACAATGTTTGAAGATCTATCGAAAATTTATGAAGTGAAATAAGAAACTGTAAAGAAGCTGGTGAAAATCAGCTTCTTTATCCCGCTTTAATGGGCAGTAAGACTCCCACCTCAAAATTCGCTGAATGCGAGGAAGTTAGGTGGAAGTCCTGCTGATTAAAGTTTCACTTTATCTTGAGGGGGGAAGTTTGTGTATAAAGTAATTGCAAAGAGGTTTTTAAATGCAATTCCGCTTTTATTTGTTATTTCTATTATTTCTTTTCTATTAATAAAACTAGCGCCGGGCGATCCCGTTCGAAACTTTGTAACGCCGAATATGAGTCCGATTGACGTTGAACGTATTCGCAAAAGTTTAGGACTAGATCAGCCGATTTACGTGCAATATTTTTTATGGTTAAAAAATATTTTAACAGGGAATTTTGGATACTCACTTCAAAACCATCGTCCTGTTTTAGAACTTATTACAGAAAGATTACCCGCAACAATCGGGTTAATGGGATCATCTTTACTCGTCTCATTTGTAATCGCAATACCGCTTGGATTATTTACAGGTGTGAAAAAGAACTCGTTCTTTGACCGCATTGTGAACTTCATCTCCTATGTGGGAATCTCAATGCCAGTCTTTTGGTTCGCGTTACTATTAATCTACTTATTCTCTTTAAAATTGAACATGCTTCCGAGTATGGGTATGCGCACAGTCGGTCAAGATTCCTTCTGGGATATTGTCCAGCACGGTATTTTACCTTGCATGCTGCTAGCGTTCCAAAACATCTCTGTCTATATGAGATATATTCGCTCAAGTACAATTCAGCAATTAGAGGAAGATTACGTACAAATTCAATATGCGTACGGTGCTTCACAGAAAACAGTTTTATTTAATCACGTACTTCGAAACGTATTAATACCGATCATTACAATCTTCGGATTATCCATTCCAAGTTTAGTAGGCGGAGCGTTCATTACGGAAACAGTATTCGCATGGCCGGGACTTGGTTCACTCGGGGTAAATGCTATTTTTAGATTTGATTATCCAATTATTATGGCAATCACATTATTATCATCGTTCATGTTAATTCTCGGTAATTTAATTGCTGATATTTTATATGGCGTAGTAGATCCACGCATTCGAATGAGGGGGTGATTTGGAATGAACAATAGGAGATTTCAAACGATAAAAAATAGTTTTACAAAAAATAAGTTTGTAGTAATGGGAGTTATTATACTGGGTGTTTTAACAATCGCGTCTCTTTTCGCATTCGTATCACCGTACGATCCTAGTAAAATGTCGATTCCAGATCGTTTACAAGAACCGAGTATGAGTCATCCGTTCGGCACAGATGATTACGGAAGGGATTACTTAACGAGAGCGTTATATGGCGGACGAGTTTCCCTTGCTGTTGGTTTTCTAGCGATGGTTGTTTCCATTACAATCGGGACCGCAGTAGGAACAATTAGCGGATATTTTGGCGGAAAGTTAGACAACTTCTTAATGCGAATTGTTGAAGTTTTAATGTCAATTCCATCATTCTTTTTAATGCTGTTATTAAATGCGTATTTAAAACCAGGAATTACAACGCTTGTTCTTATTATTGGATTACTAACGTGGATGGATACCGCACGTATCGTAAGGGCAGAAACGTTATCTGTGAAAGAGCGTGAGTACGTTTTATATGCAAAAGTATCCGGACAAAAATCATTGATGATTATTGTAAGACACATCATTCCGAACATTTTATCCACCATTATAATCGCAGCGACATTAACAATTGCGACATCAATTTTAATGGAATCATCACTTAGCTTCTTAGGATTAGGTATTAGAGAACCAGATTCTTCTTGGGGCAGCATGCTAAATAATGCGCAAGGATACATAGGTGAAGCTTGGTATTTAACACTCTTCCCAGGGTTCCTTATTTTATTAACAGTACTAAGTTTTAACGTAATCGGTGAAGCGTTGAAAAAAGCTTTCGCGCCAAAAGGGGCTCATCATGAGAACTAATGCTTTAAGTGAGGGGGAGTGAAAAGCGTGTCTGAAAAACTATTAGAAGTAAAAAATTTAAAGACTTCTTTTTTCATAGAAGACGGCGAAGTAGAAGCGGTTCGCGGCGTTTCATTTAGCTTGAAAAAGGGTGAAGTCGTTGGGATTGTTGGCGAATCGGGAAGCGGAAAGAGTGTTATGGCGAAATCGGTTATGGCTCTCGTTACGTCGCCAGGGAAAGTGAAAGAAGGAGAGATTCTTTTTCAAAATGAAAACGTGCTTTCTAAATCGGAGAAAGAATTACGCTCTATTAGAGGAAATCAAATTTCACTTATTTCCCAAGATCCAATGTCGGCATTAAATCCAGTTGTGAAAATTGGTAAGCAAATGACAGAAGTAATTATAAGGCATCAAAAAGTGAAAAAGAAAGAAGCACAAAATATCGCGGTCAACTTACTAAAACAAGTCGGTCTTTCTTCACCGGAAGAAAGGGTAAAACAATATCCGCATGAACTAAGCGGCGGTATGAAGCAGCGGGTTATGATCGCAATGGCAATGTCTTGTAACCCAGACCTTCTCATTGCGGACGAACCGACGACAGCGCTTGATGTAACGATACAAGCACAAATACTAGATTTAATGAAAAACTTAAAAAACGAAACGAATATGTCATTACTTCTTATTACACATGATCTTGGAATTGTTGCGCAAAACTGTACACGCGTCATCGTTATGTACGGCGGGCTTATTATGGAAGAAGGACATGTACTTGATATTTTTCAATCGCCGAATCATCCATACACGAAAGGGTTATTAAACTCTCTGCCAAAAATATCGAACGGAGTAAAAGAAAGACTAGCACCAATTCAAGGTGTAACGCCCAACTTACTACATCCGCCGAAAGGTTGCCCATTCGCAGAGCGTTGCCCACATAAAATGGACATTTGTGAAAAAGAACGTCCGCCATATTTTGAAATCGGAAACGGAAGACGCTCTATGTGCTGGCTAAACGATAGGGCGGTAGGTGATTCCCATGCATGAAGAAAACTTAATTGAAGTTCGGAACTTAAAAAAGTATTTTCCTATTAAAAAAGGACTATTTGGCAGAAAAACAGAGCAATTAAAAGCAGTCGATGACCTAAGCTTCACAATTAAAAAGGGTGAAACATTCGGACTAGTAGGAGAATCAGGCTGCGGAAAATCAACGACAGGAAGAAGTATCATTCGCTTACACGATGTAACTTCAGGTAACATTCTATTCGACGGAAAAGATATCGCAGATCTAAAAGAAAATGAACTAAAAGAATATAGAAAAAGAATGCAAATCATTTTCCAAGACCCATACGCATCATTAAACCCGACAATGAACGTATTCCAAATTATTAGCGAACCGATGAACATTCATGGCCCTTACACAGCCGAAGAAAGAAAAGAAATCATTCTAGACCTGCTCAATAAAGTAGGACTAAAAGAAGAACACCTATATCGCTACCCGCACGAATTTAGCGGAGGCCAAAGACAGCGCATTAGCATCGCGCGCGCACTATCTGTAAAACCTGACTTCATCCTATGTGACGAACCAATCTCAGCACTAGATGTCTCAGTCCAAGCACAAGTCGTAAACATGCTACAGGATATTCAAGAAGAAACAGGCGTCACATACTTATTCATCGCACATGACCTATCCATGGTAAGACACATATCAGACCGAATCGGAGTCATGTACCTAGGAAACATAGTAGAAATTGCCGACAGCGAAGACCTATACACAAAACCGGCACATCCATACACACAAGCACTACTCTCATCCATGCCAGAACCAGATCCAACAAGCACAGGCAAAGAACGGATCATTCTGCAGGGCGAAGTTCCAAGCCCACTAAACTCACCATCCGGCTGCAAATTCAGAACGAGATGTAAATTCGTAACCGAAAAATGCGCACAGGAAGTACCGAAGATGGTTGAGATTGCGAAGGGGCATGAGGTGGCTTGTCATTTGTTTTAGAGGGAGAGCATCGGGGGAACCTGGTGGTATTTCAGTTGGTAATATGATAGCTGGTATGGCTTGTAGCGTTAAATAATTTATATAATAAATAATAAACAATAAACAATAAACAATAAACATAAAAAAGAGCTAAGGTTCTCATACAGCCTTAGCTCTTTTTTATGTTTGTTAAACAATATCCTTTCAAAAAAATATTTAAGTCTATCTTAATGTATAAAGACAGGGAAGGATTATATTTAATTCCCTTCCATACTTCTGATGGGGTGGACATCAATGAGATGTGGTTTTTTGTTCACGGATTTTTAACATCTTTATTTACAGTGTTTTGAATGTAAACTAATAATAAAAAGTTTGCTTTCAAATTAGAAAAGGTTAGTCCTTCACTCCACTCCAGCTAAAAACC